>JAHEHW010000221.1 GCA_024639745.1 Salaquimonas sp.
ACGACTGGAAATCGGCAATGCTCTTTCCGAAAGCCTTCCGCTCCTTTGCATAAGCGACCGCCTTGTCCAGAGTGGCTTGCGCCGCACCGAGCGCGCTTGCAGCGATATTAAGTCGCCCGCCATCGAGCCCTGCCATCGCATATTTGAACCCCTTGCCTTCCTCGCCTAGCAAATGGTCTGCGGGAATCCGGCAATCGTCAAACTGAACCTGGGCAGTCGGCTGCGCTCGCCAGCCCATCTTGCGTTCATTCGCACCGAATGACAGGCCCTCCGTACCATTCTCGATAAGAACCGCGGAAACGCCTTTCGGCCCGTCATCACCTGTACGGACCATGGCGAGATAGATATCTGAATGACCCGCCCCCGAGATGAATGCCTTTGTCCCGTTGAGCTTCCAGCCATTGCCATCCTTCTGAGCCTTCGTCCTCAGGGCGGCGGCATCGGACCCCGACCCGGGTTCCGTCAGGCAATAGCTTGCGATCAGTTCCATCACGCAAAGCTTCGGCAGCCAGGTCTGGCGCTGCTCCTCCGTGCCGAAACGATCGATCATCCAGGCAACCATGTTGTGGATCGAGATGAAGGATCCGATCGAAGGGCATCCATGCGCCAGCGCCTCGAAAATCAGCGCCGCATCGAGCCGACCGAGACCGGAACCGCCGACATCTTCTCGAACATAAATACCGGCGAGGCCAAGCTCGCCTGTCGAGCGGACCACATCTTCTGGAAAATGACCGTTTTCGTCCCACTCGATGGCTTTCGGCGCAAGCTTGTCGTTCGCAAAGGCGAGCGCCATCTCGCGGATGGCGCTCTGTTCTTCCGTCAGTTCGAATTCCATTGGCTCTCCTCCTTCAGCCGTCCGGAAAACTCAGCTCATGGTCGGAATGACGAATTCGGCGCCTTCTTTGATGCCTGACGGCCACCGCGAGGTGATCGTCTTTGTCCGCGTGTAGAAGCGGAAAGCATCGGGACCATGCTGGTTCAAATCGCCAAACCCGGACCGCTTCCAGCCACCGAAGGTATAATAGGCAAGCGGAACCGGGATTGGAACGTTGACGCCAACCATACCGATATTGATCCTGGCTGAGAAATCTCGGGCCGCATCCCCGTCGCGGGTAAAGATCGCAACGCCATTGCCATATTCATGACTCATCGCGAGGTCGAGGCCATCCTCGTAATCCTTGGCGCGAACGACGGAAAGAACGGGGCCGAAAATCTCTTCCTTGTAGATGGACATGTCGCGGGTGACTTTGTCGAACAGGCAGGCACCCATGAAGAAGCCGTCTTCATAACCCTGCATCGAGAAGTTTCGGCCATCGACAACCAGCTCGGCCCCTTCCTTGACGCCGGCATCTACATAGCCCTTCACGCGAGCATGCGCTTCTTTAGTCACCAACGGACCGAAATCGACGTCGTCGCCGGCCGTGTAAGGCGCGATCTTGAGGTTTTCGACCCGCGGTATCAGTTTCTCGACAAGCCGGTCGGCCGTTTCTTCTCCAACGGGAACCGCAACGGAAACCGCCATGCAGCGTTCGCCCGCCGCGCCGTAACCGGCGCCGATCAGAGCATCGACAGCCTGATCCATGTCCGCGTCCGGCATGATGATCATGTGGTTCTTCGCGCCGCCAAAACACTGAACTCGCTTCCCGGCAGCACAGCCGCGGGTGTAGACATACTCCGCGATAGGCGTCGATCCAACGAAGCCCACCGCCTCGATATCCGGATGGTCCAGAATGCCATCAACCGCTTCCTTGTCGCCATTAACGACGTTGAGGATACCCTCGGGCAAACCAGCCTCGATCATGAGTTCCGCTAGCATGATCGGAACAGACGGATCGCGCTCGGAAGGCTTCAGAATGAAGGCATTCCCGCAGGCTATTGCCGGACAGAATTTCCACATCGGAATCATGGCCGGGAAGTTGAACGGCGTAATGCCCGCCACGACGCCAAGCGGCTGACGTACCGAATGAATATCGATACCGGGGCCGGCACCTTCGGTGAACTCGCCTTTAAGGAGATGTGGCGCGCCGATGCAGAATTCTGCGACCTCCAATCCCCGAATAACGTCACCCTTTGCATCCGGGAAAGTCTTGCCATGCTCTTTCGACAAGGCTTCAGCCAGCTTGTCCATATCGCGATGCAGAAGATCGACGAAGCGCATCATCACGCGCGCGCGCCGCTGCGGGTTGGTCGCCGCCCATGCAGGCTGTGCAGCCTTTGCATTTTCAATTGCAGCATCCAACTCGGATTTGGATGCAAGAGCAACCTGAGCCTGAACCTCGCCGGTTGCAGGGTTGTAAACGTCTGATGCGCGGCCGCTTGTCCCTTCGACATGCTTGCCACCGATAAAATGTCCAATCGTTTTCATCTTCGTTCTCCTCCGAAAAACCTAACACACGTTCTATCGTGTGAAAAATAGCATGACAATGGTAGAAAATCCCCTTTCGTTGTGCAAATCTGCACAATACTCAGGACAATTAGGGCAGGAGCAGCGACAAAATGAACTGGGACGACTACCGGTATTTTCTCGCCGTCGCGCGAACGGGCAGGCTTAGCCAGGCTGCTCAGATGCTTGCAGTGGATCATGCCACCGTCGGTCGGCGGATCAAGTCACTGGAAGCCACGCTCGAGAACAATCTCTTCGATCGCAGCCCGCAAGGCTACAGCCTTACAGATGCGGGTCAGCAACTGGTCGATATCGCAGAAGCGATGGAAACCAATGCGATTCACGCGCAGGCAGAGATCGGCGGACAGGACCAGACTGTTTCGGGCGTTGTGCGGGTCGGAGCGCCGGAAGGCGTTGCATCCTTTGTGCTGACCGATATCGCGATCGAGCTTTGCCGCAAACATCCAAAGCTCGAACTCCAGATCGTTGCGTTGCCACGCACTTTTTCGCTTTCAAAGCGCGAGGCCGATATCGCGATCGCGGTCTCCCCGCCGCAATCCGGACGTCTGAAATACCGCAAGATCACCGATTACACGCTGCACTTGTATGGCACACAGGAATATCTGGACAGGCATCCGTCGATCGAAACCATAGAGGACCTCAGAAAGCTTCGGGGCATCGCCTATGTCCCCGATCTCATCTACGACAAGGAGCTGGATTACATCCCCCTGTTTGGCGTGGATATCAAGCCACACCTCACCTCCACCAGCGTGCATGTTCAGCTGGAGGCGACCTTGCGGCATGGAGGCGTTTGCATCGTCCACGATTTTATCGCCAGGCAATATCCGCAACTTGTCCGGGTTCTGCCGGATGACATAGGCTTCACCCGATCCTTTTATTTTATCGTCCATGAAGACTACGCAAAGCTGGAGCGGATACGCGTCGTTTCAGATGCGATCATTGACGGAATGCAGGCAAAACTTCTCGGCGAATGATCGGGAGAACAAGGCGGAAGGCTAGGCCTTGCGCTCGATGATGAAACGCGCGCAGTCCTGTAAAACCGTGGCCCGGTCCCCGAAGCAGGAAATCGCATCGCATGCCTGCCGCATATGATCTTTGGCCTGTTCCTGCGCCGCCTCGAGACCTAGAAGATCGACAAGCGTACTTTTTCCCGCACCGGCATCTTTTCCAGTACGCTTTCCCATCTCGGCTTCGCTCGCGGTCACGTCAAGAATATCATCGGCAAGCTGGAAAGCCTGCCCGATGGCTTGCCCATATGACAGGATAGCTTTGCGGTCAGCTGCCGTGGCGCCGCCTAATACAGCGCCCATCTCGCAAGCACCATTCAACAACGCGCCGGTCTTCATTATCTGCAACCGCTCGACTCCGAATCGATCCGGCATGTCGGTTTCTGCCTGAAGGTCCAGCATCTGTCCTCCGACCATGCCGCCGGCGCCAGCCGCCCGGGCAAGCGAGAGAACGAGGTTTACCCTGACTTCCGGATCAGAATGTGCCGAGGGATCGGCAAGAATATCGAATGCAAGCGTCAACAATCCATCGCCGGCAAGAATGGCAGTCGCCTCATCGAAAGCTCGATGCACGGTCGGTTGGCCGCGGCGCAAATCGTCATTGTCCATTGCGGGCAAGTCGTCGTGAACCAGAGAATAGGAATGAACGCATTCAATTGCGCAAGCAGCAGGCATCGCCAATTCCTGGCTGGTTTCAAAAAGAGAAGCGGTTTCCAGCACGAGAAACGGGCGCAGCCGTTTACCGCCATTAAGGACAGCATGGCGCATAGCCGCCCACAACCGTTCCGGACGGGCGATTTCTCCCGGACGCAGGTCTTCACAGAGATAGGCCGAAAGGGCCTTCTCAACCTCAGCAGCGCACGTCATCAATCGAGTTTGAAATTCCTGCATCCAATGGCCCGCGCAGCATACGATCGAAATTCCCGCATACCCAGCGCGAATTGCCCTGCAACAAAATGTTACGGAGTATACAGCCTGTAGCGCGCCCTGACCACATTCATCAAGCCCACAGCTTCCGCGAAAGCCGCTTGAGATAGCAATAAGCTGTGTTAAACCGGATGCCTTCCGCCTACGGATTGCTCGGCGAGGGTTTGTTGGCGGTATATTTC
>JAHEHW010000009.1 GCA_024639745.1 Salaquimonas sp.
TCGGTCACCTCGAAAAGTAATGTGAGAAGCTTCGCCATTGAAATGGTTTGGGCGGACTGGCCATGGATCGGCTCACCGATTGCACGAATTGCCTGAGCAAAGCTTGCTACATCGTGATGAGCCGGCACATAGCCGGCCTCGAAATGAACTTCGGCGACACGCCTGTAATCGCGGGTTATGAAACCGTAGAGAATTTCAGCCAGAAACCGGCGCTCTTTCTTGCCGAGACGCCCCGCAATGCCAAGGTCGACAGCCACGATTGTACCGTTCCTGTCGATAAACAAATTGCCGGGATGCATATCCGCATGGAAAAAACCGTCCCGAAGCGCATGGCGCAGGAATGACTGGATCAGGGTCGCGGCGATACCCTTGAGATCGTGACCCGCCGCCGCCAGGTCATCGATCGCCGAAAGCTTGGTGCCATCGATCCACTCCATGGTGACGCAATCGCGGCCCGAGAGCTCCCAATCGATCGCCGGCACCCGAAAGCCCGGGTCGTTCTCAATATTTTCAGCCATCTCGGAGAAGGCGGCAGCTTCCAGGCGCAGATCCATTTCGATTCGCGCCGATTGAGCGAGCATATCGGTGACCGCAACGGGGCGGAGCCGCCGGGAAGCGGGAACATATTTTTCCTGCAGGCTCGCGATCACATAAAAGGTATCGAGATCGTGCCGAAAACGCCTTCTGACACCTGGCCTGATCACCTTTACAGCGACTTCCTGACCGTCCCGGCGACGAACGGCCTTATGAACCTGGGCCACGGAAGCTGCCGCCACCGGCTCGGAAAATTCTTCGAACACGTCCTCAAGCGGACGCCCGAGAGATTCCTCTATCTGCCGGATGGCTTCGCTGCGAGAGAATGGAGCAATCTGATCCTGCAATAGTTCCAGGTCGCGGGCGATTTCGGTGCCAACAACGTCAGGGCGCGTGGCGAGAAACTGGCCGAGCTTGACCCAACTCGGCCCAAGCCGATTCAGCGCTATCGAGAGTTTTTCAGAGCGGGCACGTTCCCGCGCCTGGCGGCGCCGGATAAGACCGGCCAATTTTTGGCCGAACCGCGCAGGCGGGGGAAGCGGATCTGTAGGGAGGGCAGAGATAACGCCTTCCCTCGCCAGGACATAGCTCGCATGTGTCAACGACAATAAATTGGTAACGATGGCCATGGGCTGCTCAGAGTTTCCAGCCGGAATGAAGCGCCGCTATGCCGCCGGAATAATTTACGTATTTGACCTTTGAGAACCCGGCCTCGGCGATCATGGCGGCGAAATTCCGCTGATCCGGGAAACGCCGAATCGATTCGACCAGGTATTGATAAGAATCGCGATCACCCGCAACGAACCTACCAATTTCCGGAATGACCCGCATGGACCACTGCTCATAAACCTGCTCAAGAAAAGGCAGTTCAACTTCAGAAAATTCCAGGCAAAGGAATTTACCACCCCGCTTCAATACGCGGCAAGCTTCGGACAGCGCCTTGTCGATACGCGGGACATTGCGAATGCCAAACGCGATCGTATAAGTATCGAAACTTTTGTCCGGGAAAGGCAAATCCTGCGCGTCAGCCTCGACGAAATCGAGATTATCGGAAAGACCGCGCTTGGCCGCACGAGATTTCCCGACCTCGAGCATCGACGCGTTTATGTCGAGAACCGTCGTATGCGCGTTGCGTTGCGAGGCCTCGATAATGCCAAAAGCGATATCCCCGGTACCCCCGGCAACATCGAGGCTTGTCCATGCAGTACCCGCTTTGCGCGGCGGAGAGACCGAGGTGATCATCGCCGATTTCCAGGCGCGGTGCAGTCCCGCTGACATCAAATCGTTCATCAGGTCATAGCGTTCGGCAACCCGATGAAAGACGTCATTGACCAGCGATTGTTTTTCTGCGCCATCAACCGCCCGGAAACCGAAACTCTCAGCAAGGTCCTCTGGGTTGCGGGTCCGCGAAAACGAAGAAGCGTCAGTTGTCATTTTTTCGTTTCCTAGCGTTCTCAATCTGCGCCGAGCGGCGAAAGTCCTTGTTGATGGGCGCGAGCCCTTTAATACGGGTCATGATTTGCCACTTGCCGGGCCCCATTAACATAGGCGAATTGTAGCACCATATTATCAACGATCTGACAATCCCAAGCAGGCAGCAAAAATGCCAGAACTCCCTGAGGTCGAAACGGTACGCAGAGGGCTGCAGCCATCTATGGAGGGCAGGATCATCAAAGCCGTGGAGCTTGGCCGCCCCGACCTGCGCTTTCCATTCCCGCCGGATTTTGCCGAGCGTATCGCCGGCACCCGGATAAGGGAACTCGCAAGGCGGGCGAAATTCCTGCTTGGCCACCTCGACAGCGGCGAGTGCCTCATAATGCATCTCGGCATGTCGGGCTCATTCCGCATCGAAGGAAATGCCGGGCACTCGGCGCCCGGATCCTTTCATTACGAGCGCAACGACAGGAAAGCCCACGACCATGTTATCTTTCATATCGACGAGAATGGAACAGAAACCCGAGTCATTTATAATGATCCGCGCCGGTTTGGCTTCATGGATCTGGTTCCTTCCAAACAGGTTCAGGACCATCCCTTCTTTGCGAAAATGGGGATCGAACCTCTCGGAAACGCCTTGTCGGCCGAGTTGCTTGCAAAGCTGCTAGCGGGCAAAGCGACACCGATCAAGGCAGCCCTGCTCGATCAGCGTGTCATCGCCGGGCTTGGCAATATATATGTCTGCGAGGCGCTTCATCTAGCCTGCATTTCTCCCAGGCGCCGCGCCGGATCACTTGTCCGTGCCAATGGCTGCCCCGGCAGCAGGCTATCTCCGCTAGTGCAAGCAATCCGCGACGTCCTGAATGAGGCTATCGCTTCGGGCGGATCCTCGTTGCGCGACCATCGGCAAACGGACGGGACGCTCGGCTATTTCCAGCATCAGTTCAAGGCATATGATCGCGAGGGCGCTGCCTGTACCCGCAAAGGCTGCGACGGCACAATCAAGCGCATCGTTCAGTCGGGGAGATCGAGCTTTTACTGTCCCTCCTGCCAACGCTGAACGAGAAGTTCGTCGAAGCGCGAAAACTTGGCCCAGATCAATTGACTTTTTGGGAACTTCCAGTCTATACACCCGCAAATTGTCCAAGCGGCTCACCTTTGCCGGGTTGAGCCGCTTGCTTTGTTAACACTTGAACAGCCATGCTGTTCGTGACAAGGCCGTGGCAAAGCAGAACATTAATTCGCAAGGAAGCTGGTAATGGCCAATACTGCCTCAGCAAAGAAAGCTGTACGGAAGATCACCGCGCGCACCGAACGGAATAAAGCAGATCGCTCCCGGATGCGCACCTATATCCGCCAAGTCGAAGAAGCGATCGCGTCCGGCGACAAATCGGCCGCTAACGCCGCGCTTAAAACCGCCGAGCCGGAAATCATGCGCGCCGTACGCAAGGGCATCATCGACAAGAATACCGGCGCGCGGAAGGTGTCACGCCTTTCCCGCCGCGCCAAGGTTCTTGGCGCCTGATACAGTCCTCAAAGCTTCTTTCAGCTTTCAAAAGTCCGATCCGGCATCAACAAGATGCCGGATTTTTTATTTGCTGAAGATATTGGGGCATCCGCTCATCAGGCCGGTCGGGAATCCATTGTCAGTTTCTTTCAGAAAGCATTTTGATATCCTGATAAACGTATAGCCTATTGCCGAATGGGAGCGTTCGGGTGGTTGCAAAATCCAAATTTGCAGCTCTGCGTCATATTTTTGAAACCCTCCGCATAGAAAATCCTATAATTGCCGCTGAAAATAGGAATTCTGTCCTGTGCAAAAAAGTCTATATTTTTCTGACATTTACTAATAGGTTTTTCGGATGATTTTCCTAAAACCGAATTTGCCTTTATTTTTTCGAGTCAAGCGAAAAACGGAGCAACAAAATTTCGAGTCGGCGAATCAGTCTCCATGGCAACGGCAGGCAAGCCAAAAAAACATTGATTCACAAGGCATTTCCGCAAAACATCCCGCATGACACAATCGCAAAAAAAAGTGCGGTTTTGGGCGTTAATCAAAATTTTACGATTGCAGCTTGCACCCTGAAATCCGGCTGTATACCTTCACTTTCATCGGCGGCAGAGAAGGCTGGACGGCCTTTTTCCCGTCACGCTGGGCAAACCGGTATCTTTTAGAAATGTCCGCAGATCGAACCTTCCGTACAAGTGGAGGGCCGGATATTTTTGTCTGTACCGGAAGTACGGCAAGCAGGTGAGGATCGCTGTCTAGAATCTGTCAATTGACGGAACTTGGCGTTTTTCCCGTCTGTAATGGTGACAGCCATGTCGCCTGGGCCTGAGGGGGCTTGATTGGAGTTTTAATTCGGGGGCAATGCCCAATCCGGTTCCGTTGCGCGGTTCGGGAAGAGGGTATTTTTGTCTCAAATTCGGGGGGTTACGAGTCATGCATCATGAACTGACCGGCACTGAGGGCTGGGAGAAGCTCAAAGCGGTGAAAGACGCTGTTCTGGTTGATGTAAGGACTTCCAGGGAATGGGAAGTGATCGGCGTTCCAGATCTTTCGGAACTCGACAAAGAAGTACTCTTTGTAGAATGGCAGATGTTCCCGGACATGCGGGTCAACCCCGACTTCGTGACCCAGTTGGATCAGCGCCTGAAGGCAGCCGGGGCTACCGAAGATTCTCCGATTCTGTTCTTGTGCCGGTCCGGCGCACGCAGCAAGGCAGCTGCCAGCGCGATGGCTGCGGCTGGCTATACCAATACGATTAATGTTTCAGACGGATTTGAAGGAGATGCCGATGAGCACGGCGAGCGCGCACATATCAATGGCTGGCAATTCAGCGGACTCCCCTGGGAAAAGCAATCCTAGCACCGCGCAACTCATTGCGGCCGAAGCTTTCAGTGCGCCAATCAACCCATCTGCCAAAACCACTATTATCAAAGTGTCGGGAGGAACCTCGCAAGCCATGGATGAACCAGCCAGCACCACCGAGAAAAAAACCAGTCACAATGGCGAGTCATGGCGGAAGGTGAAAAAGCAGCTTCAAGCGAAGCTTGGTACGGAGGTGTTCAATTCCTGGTTTGGCAGGATCAAGCTGGAGTCTGTTGCCGGGGGAATCGCCCAGCACTCGGTTCCTACCGCTTTCCTCAAGAGCTGGATCAATTCCCATTACCGGACAATGTTGCTGGAGTTGTGGCAACAGCACGATGCCGCGATCCTTCGGGTCGATGTCGTGGTGCGATCAGCAGTACGCCGTTCTCATGCGCCAGTTCCCGAACAAGCCAACGCCAGTGAAACACCCGCCGCAGGCAATGCTCCGGCAACCCCGCCGGCTGCAAATGACCGGCCAACGAAAATCCCGGCGGCGATTCAGCGGGCGCGCGCTGAAAGTGACAAGGAGCCGGGCTTTGCCGGTTCACCGCTCGACCCCAAATTCACCTTCGCCAACTTCATCGAAAGCCGCTCGAACCGCATTGCTCATGCCGCAGCTCGTTCCGTCGCCGAATGCGACGGTTCGTCAGTTAGGTTCAATCCGCTGTTTCTCCATGCCAATGTCGGTCTTGGCAAAACGCATCTTTTACAGGCAATCGCCTGGGAGGCCCGTTCAAACGATCCCTCCAAGAAGGTCCGGTACCTGACCGCCGATTACTTCATGTGGTGCTTTGCCAAGGCGTTGCATACGCAGACGGCGCTGACCCTGAAGGAAACCTTGCGTGATATCGATCTCTTGCTTATCGACGATATGCAATTCCTACAGGGCAAGACCATTCAGGCAGAATTCTGTCATCTTCTCAATGAGTTGATCGATAGCGCAAAACAGGTCGTCGTGGCCGCGGATCGCCCACCGGCAGAGCTCGAAAGCCTGAACGAACGTGTCCGCTCGCGCCTCAAGGGTGGTGTTGCGCTTGAAATCGAGTCTCCGGACTACGAATTGCGCAAGTCGATCCTGAATCGACGCTACGAAGATGCCCGGAAGGATCAGCCGGATCTGGAGATCCCCGAGGACATCCGCCACTATGTCGCCCGGCAGGTCGATACGAGCTGCCGCGATATCGACGGCGCTTTCAACCAGCTGATGCTGCAGCACCGTTACAATAACGGCCCGGAGGATTTCGAGACACTCGACAAGATGCTTCGGCACCTCGTCAAATCGGGTGATGCCCGTCGCGTCCGGATCGAGGATATCCAAAAGGTCGTGGCCAGACAGTTCAGCGTAGCCCGCAACGATCTCTTGTCGAACCGGCGCACAAGGCAAATCGTGCGTCCGCGGCAGATCGCCATGTACCTTTCGAAAACCATGACGCCGCGATCGCTGCCGGAAATTGGACGCCGTTTCGGCGGACGCGATCATACCACCGTGCTCCACGCCGTCAGAAAGGTCGAGGAACTGATTTCTCAGGACGCCAAGCTTGGTCGCGAGGTCGAACTCCTGAAGCGGCTCATTCTCGACTAGGCCCAGCAAAACGAGGCAAAGTGGCCGGCGGTCCGGGTCCCGAAGGCGCGGAAAATACCTTGATCGCTTTCGGCGGCGGGGTTTTCCCCAATATTTGGGTCAAGAGCGCGAAGTTTGCAGCCGCAGATCGCGGTTCCGTCTTGCAAATCCGGGCCTTTTTCAGCAGGTTACGTGACGGCTTTCTATCGGACACCTGAAAGAGGTGTCAGCTGCATTTTTCAAACTGAATTGCGCGTCCCGATTCCAGCCATGCCGGAGAAAATGTTACGTCACCGCGTCAAGGAAACCGAATAATGCGTGTTACGATCGAACGGTCAAACCTCCTGAAATCGCTCAGCCATGTTCATCGTGTCGTCGAACGCCGCAACACGATCCCGATACTGTCCAACGTCCTGATCCGGGCTGAGGGAGGGGAATTGCAGTTCAAGGCGACAGACCTTGACCTGGAAATCTTCGAAACGGTTCCAGCCGTCGTGGAGCAGGCTGGCGGCACCACCGTTCCGGCGCATATGCTGCACGACATCGTCCGCAAACTGCCGGACGGTTCCGAAGTCATGTTCTCGGGTGAGCCGGATGGCAATTCGATAAAGGTCAATGCGGGCCGATCGAAATTCACCCTGCAGTGCCTGCCGGACAACGACTTTCCGGATATTACGGCCGGAGAATTCACCCATACCTTCCGCATGCCTGCATCGGTCCTGCGCGGCCTTATCGAGCATACCCAATTCGCGATTTCGACCGAGGAAACACGATACTACCTCAACGGCATTTACTTCCACACAATAGACGACGACGGCACGCTGGTGCTTCGCGCTGTCGCAACGGACGGCCATCGCCTTGCCCGCGCGCAAATCGAGGCGCCCACAGGTTCGGAGGGGATGCCCGGCATTATCGTGCCCCGCAAGGCGGTTGGGGAGATACAGAGGCTGGTAGAGGACCCGGAAGCGACCGTGTCAGTCGAAGTCTCGGAAAGCAAGTTGCGCCTGACCGTCGACGGCGTCGTGCTGACCACAAAACTCATCGACGGCACATTTCCCGACTACAACCGGGTCATCCCCCTCGGCAACGATAAGGAACTCAGGATTGATCGCGGAAGCTTTTCCTCCGCTGTCGATCGTGTATCGACGATCTCTTCCGAACGCGGGCGCGCGGTCAAGCTGTCAATCGAACCCGGACAGATCACGCTGTCGGTCAACAATCCGGAATCCGGCAGCGCATCGGAAGAGCTGGCGGTCGATTACGATTCCGATCCCCTCGAGATCGGTTTCAACTCGCGTTACCTGCTCGATATCGCCGGACAATTGCAGGGCAGCGAAGCGATATTCATGCTTTCCGATCCGGGTTCGCCAACGCTGGTTCGGGATCCTTCGGATGAATCGACACTGTTTGTGCTGATGCCGATGCGCGTGTAAGAGGCTTCAGCGGCTGCAAGGAATTATCTCGCATTGTCGGCCCGCATCATTCACGGGTTCCCTTGCCAGCGACGAAGCCTTAGGCTCTGGGCCTCAATAACTTCGAGATTCGCTGCGCAATGAATGCACCCATAGCGTCAAGCCTTTTGAACCCGGTCTATCTGACCCGGCTGAAACTGACCACGTTCCGTAATTACGAGACGTTGTCAATCGGGCTTGATCGCAGACACGTGATTCTGACCGGCGAGAATGGCGCCGGGAAAACCAACCTGCTCGAAGCAGTTTCTTATCTTTCTCCCGGGAGAGGTCTGCGGCGCGCGCCTTACGACCAAGTCGGTCATCAAAAAGGATCGGGGGCGTGGTCGGTATTTTTCGATCTTGAAGGCGCCAGCGGCCCGGTTGGCGTTGGGACCGGGCTCATCGAAACCGCCACTGGTATCGAGAACCAGCGCAAGGTGCGTATCAATGGAAGCGCGGCGAGAACAAGCGATACCTTACTCGAACACGCGAGGGTGGCATGGCTCACACCGGCAATGGACGGCCTTTTTACAGGCCCTGCATCCGATCGCCGGAAATTCGTAGACCGCATGGTTCTGGCCATCGACCCATTGCATGGGCGACGCGTGACCGATTTTGAAAAGGCGATGCGCAGCCGCAATCGCCTGCTGTCAGAAGACGATCCAAATCGGGGCTGGCTTGATGCTGTCGAAACCCAAATGGCTGAACTCGGGGCGGCGATCGCTGCCGCGAGGGTCGAACTGCTATCCCTGCTGGCAAAGGTGATCATTCGCAACAATGACCCCGCATCACCCTTTCCCGATGCAATGCTGTCATTGAGCGGAGCGCTTGAAACCGAGATCGCCGAAATCCCCTCGAGCGATGTGGAGATGGACTATGCTGATCGACTCAGAAGTGGACGCTGGGCCGATAAGGGTGCCGGTCGTACCCTTGAAGGGCCGCATCGCTCGGATCTCGCCGTCTCTCATCGGCCGAAGGGCATGGCCGCAGCGCTGTGCTCGACCGGGGAACAGAAGGCATTGCTAGTTGGAATAGTGCTCGCACATGCGAGACTCACGGCCGAAATCAACGGGTTTCCGCCGATTCTTCTGCTCGACGAAATTGCCGCCCACCTGGATGTCCATCGGCGCGCTGCGCTTTTCGACATGATTGAAGACCTGGGGTGCCAGTCATTCATGACCGGCACAGACCAGGCGTTGTTTGAGGCGATCGGGGACCGCGGCAAGTTTTTCACGGTTGCCGACGGCAAGGTCAGCGGCTAAGCCTGAAAGCAGTTATTCAGGATCGCCTAGCATCATGTTGTCAGAAATCGAAATCGAGCGATATGCCCGTCACATCGTGCTACCTGAACTGGGCGGGGTGGGTCAGCAAAAGCTGAAAGCAGCTAAAGTGCTTGTAATCGGCGCTGGCGGACTCGGCTCACCTGTCTTGCAATATCTCGCGGCAGCCGGTGTCGGAACGATCGGGATAGTGGACGATGATATCGTCTCGCTTTCAAACCTGCAGCGCCAGGTCATTCACGATACGGACCGCGTGGGACAGCCGAAGACCGATTCTGCGGCGTCAGCAATCGGTCGGATCAATCCGCATGTGACTGTGATCGAACACACGGTTCGCCTGACGGAGGAGAATGCGGCGGATATCGTATCGGGGTACGATCTTGTGGCGGATGGGTGCGATAATTTCGAAACCCGTTATCTGACCGCCGGAACCTGCGAGCGGCTTGAAAAACCGCTGGTAACGGCGGCAGTCGGCCGGTTTGACGGCACGCTGACAACCCTGAAACCATTCGCGCATGACAGCGATGGCAAAGCGCTTCCGAGATACACGGATGTTTTTCCGGAAAAGCCCCCCGCAGGCGTCATACCGAGTTGTGCGGAAGCCGGCATCCTCGGCGCGCTGACAGGCGTTCTCGGCAGCATGCAGGCACTCGAGGTGATCAAGGAGATCACCGGCATCGGGGACGGACTCGCCGGTCGGCTCATTCTTTTCGACGCCAGAGCGATGCGCTTCGAAACGATCCGCTACCGCCGTGCGAAGGAAGACTAAGCGTGGCGACCGGCAGGATATGCCTTCAATTCAACTGAAAGCGCAACGACATGCAAGAGAGGCCGCCATCCAGTTTGGCAACCTCGTCCGCGTCGACGGCAACCGTGTAGAAGCCCGATGCATCCAGGGCTTCGCGTGTCCTTGGGAATCCCGTCCGCATGATGACGACATCATTGACCCGGATCAGGTTCGCAGCCGCCTCTTCTCCCTCAGGCGTTTCGATTACCCTGTAACCCGGAAAACAGCCTGATGCAGTGAGCAACGGGGTTGCGAAAATCGTCTCGGAATCAAGCAGACTGCAATCGGACTTGAAATGCAGAACCCCCTCAGAAGTCTCAACAATGCGAGGCTTATAGTCAAGGTCCTCCAGTATCGGCGAAAGGGCTTCATAACCTTCGCGATCCGTTCGCTCCGATAGGCCGATCAGGGCTTCGGTATCGGTCAGCAAAATATCGCCGCCGTCGACTCTTCCGCGCTCCAGGCAGGTTATCGTCCCAAAAATGCGTTCGAGGTCAGGGGCAATCGCATCCGCCTCCCCGAACCGGCTTTCAGCGCCTGGCCTGAGAACAATCGCCGTACCCGCAGGGCAAAGCGCCGGATCCTCGACGAAAACCGAATCCGGAAAAGCCTCAAGCGCATCTAGCACATGCACTTCGACGCCGGCCTGTCGCAGCGTCTCCACATATATCGCGTGCTGTTCGGCAAAAAGATTGATATCCGCCTTGATTCCGGTGCTCGAAATGCCGTTTGCGACGGACTGGCCGGGCTTGCGGCAAACCGCATGGGTAAAGCGATAGGAACGCCCTTCCTGCATCGAATTCGTTTTCCTTGTGCTTCAGACGCTAGTCGAGCCCGGGCAAGACCCGGTCCGGAGGCCGGTGACCATCGAAAAGCGTCCAGATATTGATGACGACACGCTCACCCATTTCCATCCGGCCCTCGATCGTCGCCGAGCCCATATGCGGCAGGATGACAATCTTTCCCTGCCTGGAAAGATCGAGCAGTTCCGGCGCAACTGCGGGTTCGTGCTCGAAAACATCGAGCCCGGCCCCCGCCATTTTACCTTCCTGCAAAGCCTTCACCATCGCATCTTGGTCGATGATTTCACCACGGGCGGTATTGATGATGATGGAATTCGGCTGCATCAACGCGATTCTGCGCGCCGAAATCAGATGATAGGTAGCCGGCGTATGAGGACAGTTTACCGAGACAATATCCATGCGTGCCAGCATCTGGTCCAAGGAGTCCCAATAGGTCGCCTCCAGTTCCTGTTCGGTCTTCGCGTTGACACGCTGGCGATTGTGATAATGGATCGACAGACCGAAGGCTTTGGCCCGGCGGGCGACCGCTGTTCCGATCCGACCCATGCCGACGATACCCAGCCGTTTACCCCAGATCCGGTGCCCGAGCATCCAGGTTGGCGACCAGCCCTTGAACTCACCCTCCTGAAGAGCGCGAAACCCGTCGGTCAGACGGCGTGAAACGGCGATCATCAGGCCCAATGTCATATCGGCGGTATCTTCGGTCAGGACATTCGGCGTGTTCGTTACCGTAATGCCGCGTTCGGTAGCGGCTTCAATATCAATATTGTCGACACCATTGCCGAAATTGGCGATCAGTCTCAACTGCGGTCCGGCCTGGCTGATCACGGCACGGTCGATACGATCGGTAACGGTGGGCACGATACAATCCGCAGTCCTGACAGCGTCGATCAGTTTCGCGCGGGTGAACGGTTCGTCTTCGAGGTTCAAGTCGGTCTCGAAGAGCTCGCGCATCCGGGTTTCGACAGGGTCCGGAAGTTTTCGGGTAACGATGACTTTGGGTTTCTTGTCAGGCATTCATCCCTCATCTGACATCCTTACGCCACTTCAGCGCAAAAGAACTATCGGCAACACCGATGTTGACAGAGCCTTAACCGATTTCTGAAACAGTCGGTTTACCGTGTTCGGCCCGCAAGCCCGCACAATTGTTACCAGACGGTTTTTGAGCCGTAAATCAAAACAGTGCAACCTGCTAGCGACAAGACCTGTCAAGTTGATCATGTTCTGTTTCCGATCGGAAAGACCCAAATCCACCGCTGCCAAAGGGCGCCGTTTGTCGGCGTTTGTAATGGTCGCCGGCCTGACCTTACAGTTCATCGTGCTGCCATCGATCGCCAATGCCGTTTCAAAGGGGTCTTCGACGGGCCTGGATCTGCCACGCTTCGTCAGTCTGAAATCGGAAAGGGTCAACATGCGAGTGGGCCCGGGCCGCGATTACAAAGTGGAATGGCTCTATACCAAACGCGGCCTGCCGATGGAGGTAATTCAGGAATTCGATACCTGGCGGAAAGTTCGAGATTCGGAAGGTGCTGAGGGCTGGGTTTTCCAGTCGCTGCTCTCTGGAGACCGAACGGCGCTGGTAACACCCTGGGCCGACGCGGAGAAAGACGAACCAGTTCCGCTGACCGCAAAACCAGGGGAAAACGCGCGGATTATAGCTCGGATGGCCCCGGGTGTTCTGGCAGAAGTCGATAGTTGTGCGGACGGGTGGTGCTATATACAGGTTGGCGAGACGGAAGGCTATGCCAGGCAAATTCACCTCTGGGGCGTTTATCCCGACGAGGTTATCGACTGATACGGCTCAGCGCGACGGGGCCGGCTTGGGCAACGGCAATTCGGAAACCAGTATCGAAAGATCGGTATAGACCGGCGAAACGATCTTTTGCGGTTCTGCTTCAATCGGCTTGCTTGCCAGTGCCGCCATTGGATCGAGTCGTTCCGGCAGGTCGAGAGCCGGTACGGAGAAGCCGAAAAGCGAGGAAGCCTTGTAGACGGCGCGGGTCTCTGGCATTTCACTGGCGCTTGCAACGGCTGCGCAGACTTTCGGCAACTGGTCCATGGTGATGATTTTGGGCTTACCGGGTTTCTGGTTTGGGGCCGGTTTTTTGGGTTTCAGAGCCACATTGAACCACCAGTCGAGCGGTTTGCCGCATCCGGTACCAGGAGTGGTCGGACGCTGACTGCGGCATCCGGGCGAACCGTCCTGACAACCGATACGGACGTGGAAATGATAGTGGTGTCCGTAATAAGGCCTGATCTTCTGCAGCCAGCCGCGATCGCCCTTGACGGTGTCGCAAAGCTTTTTCTTGATGCCGGGATGAACGAGAATCCTCTCGACATCCTCGAAGGCCGCAGCGTGATAGAGGATGCGTTCGAACGAGCGGTTCCAGCGCTGGTCATCGACATAAGGCGTGCCTCTTTTCAGAATCGAAATCGCGCTCATATTCTCGCGTTCCGAATAATCCAGCCGCTTGTCGGGCATCGGCCTGAACCAGATATCGGCGTCGAGACCGATTTGGTGCGAGGTGTGCCCTGTCAACATCGGCCCGCCTCGCGGTTGCGATAGGTCGCCTATCAGCAAGCCGTTCCAGCCGTCACGCTTGGCTTTGATGGACAATTCTTCAAGCGTTTCGATCAGCGCAGGATGTCCCCATCGGCGATTCCGGGAAGGCCGCATGACCTGCCATGTCGGACCGTCCCATGGCATCGCCGTTGCGCCCGCCAGACAACCTTTGGAATAAAACCCGTGGGATTGGGGTTTCAGGGCTGCCGGAAGCGCCTGACGGCCAAATACCTGTTTCGCCGATTCGGCGGAATTAGAGGTACCGGGCAGACCAATACCGCTCATGGCAAGCATCAGACCCAATACGACGTTTCGAATTCTGGCTGACAACATGGCGATCCCGCGAATCCTGGTCAGCCCGAATCTACACCTCTGCACCCCGAATTTAAAGACACCAGCCAGCACGGAATCGATACGGCGCCTGCGTCCACTGGCGGGCGGCAATCCCAAGGCCTATATCAATATCGACTGATCGGTCCGGCATAAGGGAATGAGCCCTCGTCAACTGGAAGGCACGTCGTGAGTGATATCGCCATCAACTTCTTCAGGCAGCGCCAGCACGCTTTTCTGAACCTGGTTCACACCTGGTTGCTGATTGCCGGGTCGCTGGCCCTTTTCATCGTCTGCGCCTGGATATTCTTCGGTCCCGACGGGATCCTTTACGCCGTGGTTTTCGGCGGCATCAGCCTGTTCATGGCGAGCCGCATCAGCCCGAAGCTGGTGCTCCGCATGTACAAGGCGCGGCCTGCCAGCCGAACAGCATTTCCGATCGGCCATCAAATTCTCGACCAGCTTACAGAGCGCGCCGAGTTGGAAGCGCGACCGGAACTTTATATCGTGCCGTCCAGAATGATGAACGCATTCGCTGTCGGCAGGAGAGATGATTCGGCGCTGGCGATGACCGACAAACTGGTTCGATCCCTCACCGTCCGCGAGCTCGCCGGTGTGATGGCCCATGAGGTCGCCCATATCCGGAACCAGGACATTCGGGTGATGGCGGTTGCCGATATGGTAAGCCGGTTCACATCGATGCTTTCCACTTTCGGCATGATCGCCCTTTTCACGAACCTGCCAATGATCCTGGCCGGCGGCGGCGCACCGTTTCCCTGGCTGGGGATTCTTCTGCTCATGTCGGCGCCGACCGTAGGCTCTCTTCTGCAGCTCGCGCTTTCGCGTACCCGGGAATACGATGCCGATCTTGGAGCGGTCATGCTTACCGGTGACCCGGACGGGCTTGCTTCCGCCCTGGCGAAGCTCGAACGCGTTCAGAAGGCGGACTGGGAAGGCATGGTGCTGCCGGGCGGCCGA
>JAHEHW010000222.1 GCA_024639745.1 Salaquimonas sp.
GCCTCGCGGTAAATGAGGTCGACGATCTCATCGGAAATACGGTCACAGACCTTGTCGGGATGCCCCTCGGAGACGGATTCGCTGGTGAATATGTAATTTTGCCGTGACATTCGGAAACTCCTACCGACGGATAGCCGCGTTTTTGTAGCAGGATGCTGCTGATCGCTTCGAAAATAAGCCATCTTTTAGCGGATGGAGGTGCAAGGTCAACCGTTTTTCGGAGACAACAGGCGAAGACTATTCCGGACTGTCTTCAGATAAAATTTTGACCAAGCCCACGATTTTTCTGCGGATTTTCGCATCTTTGATCGTGATGAATGCGCAATTGAGCTGCAAGCCTTCGGAAGTTGACAAAAAGTCGACGATATAATTGCTTTTCCCAGCCTCCTCGAAGCCGCAATGCATCTCTGTTTCAGCTCCTGGGCATCTTCGAAAAAGAAGCTTACCGGTGCATCGAGTATGCGGGAAATTTCCTGCAGTCAAATGGCGCCAATGCGATTGGTGCCTTTTTCGTACTTCTGAACCTGCTGGAAAGTGACGCCCAGCTCTTCTCCTAGTTTTTCCTGACTCATACCGATCATGGTTCGGCGCAATCGTACCCGGCTCCCCACATGGATATCGACAGGATTTGGCTTGCGCTTCTACGCGGTCATCGCGTTTTCTTGCTTCTTCGGCTACTCGGTACTGAAACAGGGGCTGCCGTGTGGGATTTTAGCCGGTTGCGCCTTCCGGGCAAAAGGAAATGCGATCGACACAGTTCGATATGTGATATTCTCTCAAACGATTGGCGGCTTCTGGGAGTCAATTAAGCAAAGCTGAGAAATGTTTTCAGAAAAGTTGCGCGTATACGCCTCCAAAGCCTTATCATAAATTAATATAAAAATAACCTTATCCAAATGTCCCTGGGATCGGCAACCGGACATTATTCCTAATCCCGTCGTCGAAATGGGAAAAAACAGGCTGCAAGAGCCAAGAGTAGGAAGAACGGAAAATCGCGGTGTAGCGAATAAAACGTGGCCGCGCTTTTCCCGGGCAAGTCCACGTCTGCAATGCCCCGTTCGCCGAAATCGATCTTGGCAGCAACTCTGCCAAAGGCGTCGCTTACGCCTGATATGCCCGTGTTGGCGACCCTTGCTACCGGCAGCCCCTCTTCGACGCCTCGAATCTGGGCGAAGCGAAAATGCTGATACGGTCCCGGCGTATGCCCGAACCACGCATCATTGGTCAGGTTTAGGATCCAGGACGGCTGTTGGTCGTTGTCTGGGGGTCGTATTTCGCTCGGAAAGATAATCTCGTAGCAGATCAGTGGAATGAAAGGATGATGGGTCTCGGCTTGCAGCAGCCTGCGCTCAACGCCGGGCTCGAACCCGCCGCGGATTCGCGTGAGTTGCTCCAGGCCAACAGCTTCGAGCCAAGGTTGAAACGGCAGGTATTCGCCAAAGGGAACCAGGTGTACCTTGTCTGCAGCCTGGATGATCTCCCCATTGGAATCGACGAGATAAACCGAATTATAGACCCGCCCATATGGCTCGTCCGCGCTGCCAGGTTCTGCGCGCATCGCGCCCGTTATGAGTTGCGTGCTGGCTGGCAACAGATCGGCAATCGCCGAAAGCACATCGGCTCTTTCCGTCAGGAGAAATGGGAAAGCCGATTCCGGCCAGATGACATAGCGGATATTATCCAGATCGCTTTCTTTGGACAAGTCGATGTAACCGGCGACGATATCTTCTGCTCCACTGGGGTCGAATTTTTGCCGTTGGTCGATATTCGGCTGGACGAGCCGCACCCTGATATCAGGTTCCGGGAGTGTTTCCGGCGAAACACTAAGCCTGTAAGCTCCGTAACCGAGATGACCGGCAATGAGAGAAAATACCGCGAGAAAGGCGACAGCTCGGATCCGCGAACCGGAACTTCTATCCGCAAGCAATGTCAACGGTAGCGAGAAAGCAGGGATGGCCAACAGCGTGATCCCGTAAAGTCCCACCAATGAAGCGCTTTGCATCGCAATCGGCACAGGCATCGTGGCGTAGCCGATCGTATTCCAGGGAAATCCGGTAAAAAGCGTGCCGCGCAGATATTCCGCGCCGGCAAGCATGAAAGTAAGCACGCCAATCCGGCCCAGACCATCGCGCCACAGCAAAGCGCATCCCAGGCTCGCCAGTCCCCAGAAGATCGCGAGCGCAGCAGGTAGCGCGATGACCGCCAGAGGAATTGCCCAGGCAAATAACTCGGCTTCGACAAGCAGAGCATTCCCTATCCACCACAGGCCGGCGAGAAAGTAACCGAATCCGAACCACCACCCCGGCAGCATTCCATGGAAAACCGCGCTGAGCCATCTGCGGTCCGGGTCTGCGGCGGTGGCGTCCACTGCCCAGACCAGGATCGGCAGCGTCAGAAACAAAACGGGGAAAAAATCGATCGGCGGCATGGCGAGGGCCGATGCAAGACCAGCCGCGAACAGGGCTCCATAACGTCCCCGCGGTGTCGCCAGCATCAGCCATGCTGCGAGTCTTTGCGTCAATTCACGCAACTTTCAGCCTGTCTCCGTTCGTTCAGCAGGATCATCGCCCGCAAGTTGATTCCTCGCGAATCAGCTCCCTGAAACACTCTTAATGAATGAAGCTCGCACAGGCTAGCAACGACAGGTTTAAGGCTGTTACTTAGACAGAGCCGGCGCCGATGGATTTGCGCTGACCAGGCTTTTTCGAAGGCAGGATCTCGACGGTTCTTATGCGGCGCGGATCGGCGTCCCGGACGCGGAATTCATATCCGAATGCTTCGATAACCTCGCCTTTGACCGGTACCCGCCCAAGAACGGAGAATATAACGCCGCCGATCGTTTCAGCGTCTTCGTCATGTTCGCCGACATCGAATCTGCCATTGAGCGCTTCGCGAATGTCGTCGATCTCGGCGCGCGCATCGCAGACGAGCGCCCCTTTTTCATCTTCGCGAATGAGGATTTCATCGTCGTCATGTTCGTCCTCGATATCCCCGACGATCAGTTCGACGATGTCTTCAAGGGATATCAGACCTTCCGTGCCGCCATATTCATCGATCACGAGTGCCATCTGAATGCGCTGGGCCTGCATCCTCGCCATCAGGTCGCCTGCTAGCATGGATGGGGGTGCGAAAATGACTTTCCGTACAAGGTTGAGCTTCGATAGCTCCCTGTCGAAGTCGATTTTCGACATGTCGAGCTTGCGATTGGATTTTGCCGATTTGCGGCGACCGTCCGTCGCGGCTCTTGTCAGATAAGCAACCAGGTCGCGGATATGAATCATGCCACGCGGGTCATCGAGTGTGTCAGCATAAACCGGCATGCGCGAATGCCCTGAATCTTCGAAGACCGTCAGAATGTTACCGAGGGAAGTGTTGATTTCGACCGCTTGTATCTCTGCCCGGGGGATCATCAGATCTTCTACACGGATATCCTGCAAGCGCAGAATATTGTGTAGCATGATCCGCTCTTCCGGTGAAAAATCGGTATCGCTGTCGCCGGTTTGCGAGAGGACGTCATTCAGATCCTCGCGAAAACTTCCGTTGCCGTGCCGGCGCCACGAAAAAAGGCTTTTCAGCCAACCATCGGAATTTTCCTCATCGTCCGAATCGAGTCCTTTCGGACTTTGCGGCTCGGATTCATCTGTGCTGGTCTCGTGGCCCGGCTGGTCGCTATCGGTCTCTTCACGAGTGGCTGGTTCGCCTTCTGGTTTCATGCCGTCTAGATTTTTCATTTTTTGGCGCTGGTCTTCATGCCTATTCATGATGCCGCTCGGGCATCGGTTTTTCAATACGAAACTGACCTACAAATAGGCATAAGGATCGGTGATACCAAGGCGAGCGAGAATTTGTTGTTCCAATCTCTCCATTTCTTCGGCCTCCGCATCCTCTTCATGGACATAGCCGAATAGGTGTAAGAAACCGTGAACGACCAAATGAGTGAAATGTTCCTTGAAGCCTTTTTGCTGTTTCTTTGCTTCGCGTGCGACCGTTTCATAAGCGAAAACAAGATCGCCGATCATCGGTCCGGCGACCTCGTCTGGTGTAATGTCAGCTCCGGGGAACGACAGCACGTTGGTTGGTTTCTGCTTGCTGCGCCATTCGCCGTTGATCGCCGCAATTTCGGAATCGTCCGTAAAGAGAAGACTTAGCTCGGCGTCATCGGTCCACCTTAGTTTTCCGGTGTCGGCGGTAGCCTCGATTGCGCGACGCACAAGCGGTTCGAGTTCAGCTGCTTCCGGCCACTCTCCCGCATTGACGGTTATATCGATAACGGGCGCGTTCAACGCCGATTGCCTTGGCGCCTATCATCGCCGCCTTGCGCCTCGCGGGCACGTTTCTGATCGTTCGCATCGTAGGCGTTTACGATTTCAGTAACCAGGCGATGGCGCACAACGTCCGCAGCGGAAAACGCGATTTTCTCCACGCCATCAATAAAAGGAAGAATGGAAAGGGCCTCGACGAGCCCTGAAATCTGTCCGTATGGCAGATCGA
>JAHEHW010000223.1 GCA_024639745.1 Salaquimonas sp.
CGACAGCATGCTGGCGAGGTCCGCCGTAAGCACATTGTTCTGAGACGAAAAGTTGATCAGCACGAAGCCAAATTCGCCTGCCTGAGCCAGAGAAATGGCAAGCAGAAAATTCTCCGGTTTACGCAAGCCGAATAGCCAGGCCAGGCCGAACAGAATGGCTCCTTTGATCAAGATCAGTCCAACTGTCGCACCCAAAATGAGTGCGAAATCGCCAAACAATTTCTCGAAATCGATACCGGCGCCGACGGTAATGAAAAAGAGCCCGAGCAAAAGCCCTTTGAAAGGTTCAATATCCGATTCCATTTCGTGCCGATATTCGGAATTTGCCAGCACGACTCCACCGAGAAACGTGCCGAGCGCAGGCGACACTCCCACCAATGTCATCAGGAAGGCGATCCCGATCACGATCAGAAGCGCTGCCGCGGTAAACATTTCCCGCAGCTTCGATCCGGCAATGAAACGCAGTAGCGGTCGTGAAAGATAGTGGCCGCCGAGGATCACGGCGGCGATAGCCGCCAGCGTCACGAGCGCAACCGCCCATCCGGGCAAACCGGCAATCAGACTTAGCCCATGGTCGGCAGTTCCATGATCCCCGTCGCCGTGGCCATCGGATTGCTGCGCCGCATTCAGATAGCCCCCAAGCCCCGGTATGGCGAGGAGCGGGATAATGGTAAGCATCGGGATTACCGCGATGTCCTGAAATAGGAGCACGGAAAAAGCCGATTCGCCGCCATCGGTTTTCAGCAAATGCTTCTCATTCAGCGTTTGCAGCACGATGGCCGTTGACGAAAGCGATAGGATCAGACCGCAAGCAATCGCCATGCGCCAGTCAAGTCCGGCCGCCACTCCGACGCCCAGGATCACCAATACGGTCAGGGCGACCTGCAAACCACCAAGACCAAGAAGGCGCTGACGCATCTGCCAGAGAGTCCTGGGATCGAGTTCCAGTCCGACGATGAACAACATCATCACCACGCCGAACTCGGCAAAATGCTGCAGATCTTCCGTCTCGCTGCCGACAAGCCCAATGACGGGACCGATCAGAATTCCTGCGATCAGGTAGCCGAGGACACTGCCAAGCCCCAGACGTTTGGCAATGGGCACCGCGATAATCGCCGCCGTCAGATAGATGAATGCCTGGAAGAGAAACCCGCTCACATCCGCTCCGTTTCTTCCGAGAAAATCGGCGCATCATTGAGAAGTTCGAGATGTCGGACGCCTTCAGGATCGAAATGCTCGTCTTTCAGCCTCTCAAGCAGCTCAAGCCAGCGTTCCGCGTGCCCGCGCACGCGCTTTTCCTCATAGGCTCGGCGGGAAGAAAACAGCGCGAATGGCGGCAAATACACCAACTGGCAAAGGTCAGCGGTCTGTTCGAGCGGCTGCAGCAATTCCCGCAACGTGAAATGGTTTTTGCCCGTTTCCATATAAGCTTCGCGACTGCCCCCTGCGCTGAGCGCGGAAAAGAACAATTTGCCCTTGAGGCTATTGCCGCCCTCGCCATACGCGAAGCCGTACTCAAGCACGATATCCTGCCATTCCTTCAAAATCGCTGGTGTCGAATACCAGTAGAACGGATGAAGGAATATGATCACATCATGATCGAGCAAGCGTTGCTGCTCGCGATCGGCATTGATGAAATAGTCGGGATATTCGGCGTAGAGATCGACCAGGGTCACGCCATCAAGCTCATGCGCGGCACGCGCCAGTTCGATATTCACCTCCGAGCGCCCTTGGGCCGGATGCGCGAACAGAACCAGGATCTTTCTCATGGACCAGCTTCCCCGACGAACTTTTCCGCCACGCCCGAATTGGCGCAGGTGGACGGTTCGAAGAAGCCGGTCAGGCAGCTCATTCAAAACCTTTCTGTCATGCGCAGCGATACAAGTTGTGCGTCGTCGCTGCCTGCGTTGAACAGAATGAACAGTCTGTCGAATTCCTCGTCCGTAACCTCCACAGGTTCCTGCACTCCGAGACCTTTCAGGATGCCGGGAATGGTTTCGGTATGGCCGACGATCAGCAAAAGCGAATCTTCATAATCAAATTGCACCATGTCCGCTAGCGCAATGCCATCCATGCCCGGAGCCGCACGGGTCTCCAATTGCAGCAACCCGGCGATGATCGCCCCTGTCTGGCGGCTACGTTTAGCTTCCGACGTCAGCACCGCGTCCAGACCTGCAAGTTCAAGAAAACGGGCCCATGTCGATGCGCGTCTCTCGCCTGCAGGGGTTAATGACGGATCAGCGCCTGACGGTTCCTTTTCAGCATGGCGGATCACGTAAACGATTTCCTGAGCAGTGACCGGCATCGAAATCGCAATCAGCGCTACGGCCACGGTCGCCAAACCAATCAATCGCAAAAGCACTCTCCACCTTCTCGTGCCGCTATAACGCCAACACTCTATCCAAATCCGGAGCGGAATCCAGCGTGGATGGGCCTCACTTCACGTCATGCACCGGTCGACGGCGTCAGGCGCCAACAATTCCCGACGCGGGATCAGGACCGGCGGCATCAAGACCCATCTGCCAGAAAGAGGCTTCCAGCAGGCTAGCGGCCTCGAACAGCTTTTTCAGGCGTGGATAACGCGCCTCTGTCGCCATCTCCGAGGCAAGACGGTCGAGACGCGCGATGGTATCCCCGGCCAGCGCCTGATACGCATCCGACGCATATTCATTCACCCATGCACGATAGGGACTATCGTCTGAAATCTGCGGCGCAAGCCATGCCGCTATTTCAGCGTATCCGATCATGCAGGGCGACAAGGCGACATACAAATCGAGCAGATCGCCCGCATTTCCCGCATCAAGCACGAAACGTGTATAGGCAACGGTTTCCGCTTTCTCAGGCGTTTGCTCGAGCGCCTCGGGCGATATGCCCCATTTTGCGCAGGTTCTGACGTGCAGATCCATCTCGGTATCGAGAATCGCCTTAAGCCCCTCCAGACCATTCCGCATTTCTGCAAGTGATCGGCTCTTGTATATGCTCAGCGCATAGGCACGCGAGAACTGGATCAGAAAGAGATAATCCTGAACCAGATAATCCTGAAACGCCGGCTCAGGCAGCGTGCCATCCGCCATCCGATAGACAAAATCGTGCCGGGTATAAGCGTCCCACGCTTCCTTCCCGTCTTTTTTCAGTCGATCGAAAAGCGATGTCTCGGTCACAGAACGCTCCGATTAAAACGGGATTTCGTCGTCCAGATCGCCACCTCCGCCGAAGCTCGGCCCGGACTGACCGAAATCGGATCCGCCAGAAGACGAACCGCCCGAACTGACGCGGTCGTAATTGTCGCCGCCTTCGCTGCGCCCGTCCAGCATGGTCAGGTTTGAATTGTAATTCTGCAGCACCACTTCGGTCGAATACCGGTCCTGGCCCGACTGATCCTGCCATTTGCGTGTCTGCAATTGCCCTTCTAGATATACTTTCGAGCCCTTTTTGAGGTAATTTTCGGCAATCTTGCACAGTCCTTCGCTGAAAATCACCACCCGGTGCCATTCCGTTTTTTCGCGGCGTTCGCCGGTATTCCGGTCACGCCAGCTTTCCGATGTCGCCACCGAAAGGTTGGCAATCGGCCTGCCGTCCTGAGTGCGCCTGATTTCCGGATCAGCGCCGAGATTTCCAACGAGGATCACCTTGTTTACACTACCTGCCATCTGAAGTCTCCCTGCATTCTTTCTTTCGGGCAAGGTTCGTTTTGCCCTTCCCGTCATATATTGTGTTCAGTTGTGGAGCATCGAAGTGCCGCCGTCGAGGCAAAGCAGGATCAATCCCCAAGCAATTCCCGGCTGACGAACAGCCGCGAAAGAAAAGTCATAGACATGGATCCAGAGCACATACGCGACAACTATGATATTTGCAAGAATGTTCTGTTTTCGTTCTCGCCACTTTGCCGCGACTCGTATAGAATTTGAGAGAGATGCCCGAAACATCGGGAAAAGATCGCAAGCCCACTTCTAAAACACGCTTCGCAACCTAAATTGAGGGTTCAAGACGAGGCCAGGCAATAGACGCATCATGAGCGAACTGAAGCATATATCCGTTCGCGGGGCACGCGAACACAATCTCAAGAATATCGACGTCGACCTCCCGCGTGACGAATTGATCGTGATCACGGGGCTTTCGGGTTCCGGCAAGTCGTCACTGGCGTTCGACACGATTTATGCCGAGGGCCAGCGCCGCTATGTCGAGAGCCTTTCGGCCTACGCCCGCCAATTTCTCGAAATGATGCAAAAGCCGGACGTCGACCAGATCGACGGTTTGTCTCCGGCAATTTCGATCGAGCAGAAAACGACCTCCAAAAACCCTCGCTCGACGGTCGGCACCGTTACTGAAATTTATGACTACATGCGGCTTCTCTTTGCCCGGGTCGGCATCCCCTATTCACCGGAAACCGGTTTGCCGATTGAGAGCCAGACAGTATCCCAGATGGTGGACCGCATCCTGGCGCTGGAAGAAGGTACCAGGCTCTATATCCTCGCCCCGATCGTCAGGGG
>JAHEHW010000224.1 GCA_024639745.1 Salaquimonas sp.
CTGTGGGACCAGACGCGGCCCATTTTTCGAAGCCAGCCAATTGTATGAGATCTTGTCCGAAACGGATGTCCGATCGGCGGCGAATTTGGGAAAGCCCAACGCCGCCCCGCTGCCGGGACCCAAGCCATCACCGCGCGAGATACTTCACGCACGCAAGCTTTCCGGCAAAGAGTAAGCAATTTTTCGTCGGCTCCCCGTTGCGTTCTCACTTTTTTGGGACAATGTTTGATTTATTTCGACCCCAGGGGAACACCTTCCAAAATGCCGCAATTTGGCGACCCGCGAGGGCTTGAAGCGCTGAAGGAAACTTTGTAGGGAACCGAGGATCGCCAGGATGGGATGCTGCGGATAGATGACCTATATCGTCAATGACAAATGTATTAAGTGCAAATACATGGACTGCGTGGAAGTCTGTCCCGTCGATTGCTTCTACGAAGGCGAGAACATGCTGGTCATACATCCTGACGAATGTATCGACTGTGGCGTTTGTGAACCTGAGTGCCCTGCCGAGGCAATCCAGCCTGATACCGATCCGGGCTTGGAGAAATGGCTGAAATTGAATGCAGAATATGCGGAGAAATGGCCGAATATTACCGTGAAGCGGGAGTCGCCTTCAGACGCCGAAGAATATGATGGAATGGAGGGGAAATTCGAAAAATATTTTTCTTCCGAACCCGGCGAAGGCGACTAGAGAGACGCATGAAATTCAGATTGCTGGCCCTATGATTGTGCTGCGCCGCGGCATGGTCAAGGTGATTGATTTTTGTGCATTTTTGTTGTATAGGTATACTAACAGTCAAATCGCGCCAATATCGGAACGCTTATTATAGAGCTTGCGATATTTGGTTGAAAACGGGGCGAGTTCGCAAAAAACACTGACAAGGGTTTACAGATCAAGTTGCTTGGTCTCAATATTAACCTGTCATTCCCTACCACTGCGAACGCAGATGCCTCACATTCCGGCTGTTCGTTAAACGGTCACCTTCGTTGTGACCACACAGCGATTGGGAAAACTTTTCCGGTCGATATCGCCTTTCGCCCTTTTCGAGGGCAGGCACAAGAGGGAGTGTTATCGCGTATGGCAACCGCCAAGAAAGCAACTCAACGTCAAGGCTTCAGAATCAATGAATTCATCGTTTATCCGGCTCACGGTGTTGGCCAGATATCCGCAATTGAGGAGCAGGAAGTCGCCGGACACAAGCTTGAACTCTTCGTCATCAGCTTCCAACAGGACAAGCTGATCCTGCGTGTACCGGTCGCAAAGGCAGCTTCCGCAGGCATGCGCAAACTCGCCGAGGAATCGGTCGTCGAGAAAGCGCTGAAGACTGTTCAAGGACGGGCTCGCGTCAAGCGTACGATGTGGAGCCGGCGTGCGCAGGAATATGAGGCTAAGATCAATTCGGGTGATTTGATTCAGATCGCGGAAGTGGTTCGCGACCTGTTCCGTTCGGAGCATCAGCCGGAACAGTCCTACAGCGAACGCCAGCTTTATGAAGCAGCCCTCGACCGTATGGCTCGCGAAATTTCGGCCGTAAACAAGGTATCCGCAACGGAAGCGGTTAACCTAATCGAAAAAAATCTGGCGAAGGGCCCGCGCAGAGGTGCTCCTGCAGCCGAAGATGAAGAAGAAAAGGCCGCCTGATAGCCCGATTATAATTTTTTTAAAAGGCCCGGAACCTTTCCGGGCCTTTCTGCGTTTGATGGATATCGAGCATAGTCGGTTCAGTTTCTCGCACAATTGCAAAACGCTGAAGGCGGGAGGTTGGTTTGACCATGGGCTTGTAATGGCCGGCCAATTAATAGGTGACCTATGGCTTATCAAGAGTATCCCAACCAGTTGATAATCAAGGCAGCGACGAATGCGCCTTATCTGGAACGTGACGAAGAACATGAGCTCGCCACTCGCTGGGCTAATGATCAGGACCAAGAGGCGCTACACAAGCTCACATCGGCCCATATGAGGTTGGTGGTGGCGCTCGCATTTAAATTCAAACGCTACGGCCTTCCGACTTCTGATCTGATCCAGGAAGGGCATATAGGTCTTCTCGAAGCTGCTGCCCGCTTTGAACCTGAGCGCGGAGTCCGCTTTTCGACTTACGCGACCTGGTGGATACGGGCCTCAATGCAGGATTATATTTTGCGGAATTGGTCGATCGTCAGGGGCGGCACCAGTTCGAACCAAAAATCTCTTTTCTTCAACCTGCGTCGCTTGAGGGCACAGATTTCAAGAACCGGCAAGGTCGCGAATACCCAGGAACTTTATACTGAACTTGCTCAGGCCCTGAAAGTGTCCGTCAAAGACGTGGCCACCATGGATGCGCGCTTTTCTGGACCGGATTACTCGCTTAATGCGCCGGTTTCGGACGATGGCGAAGGATCCGCCCAACGTCAGGACTTTCTGGCCAGCGACGATCCGCTTCTCGAAGAAAGCGTCGGTGGCATGATCGACGGAGAACGCGAGCGCCAATGGCTTGCCGAAGCAATCAATGTGCTGAATGATCGTGAAAGACGTATCATTGAAGCACGTCGACTGGCGGATGATGGCGCGACACTCGAGGAATTGGGAGACGAGCTCGGAATTTCGAAAGAGCGCGTGAGACAGATCGAGGCGAAAGCGCTCTCCAAGCTCCGCTGCGAGTTAATCCATATCAATCCGGAATTCAGTGAATACGGATCGGTGGGTTAACCGGGACGCTCTTCGGTGTCGATGATTTTGACAAGGTCGCCGGGCTGAGGCAACTCGCCCGGCGACAATCCGTTATAGACCCTGAATATCTGCAGACTGTCGCCGTTCACACGCATGCGCGCCGATAACGTTCCGAGCGTATCGCCGGGGCCAACCTGAACGCTATGAATACGCAAGGGTGTTGCAGATTTCTGTTCACTTTCGCTCAATCGGCGAAAACTGTTGGCAATCATCTCGGCAGTAAGCTGCGTTTGGGCTTGCCCATTTATGGCCCCACGGTCGCCTGCGGTGATGAAACGGTATACTTGCCGTTCAAGCTGAATGGCATGAATGTAGAATTCCCACTTCCCGCCATATGCCTTTGCCCGGACCGCCGGGTAACCATTAATTGTTGTCTCTCTAACCGTTGCTTCATCAAGTCCGTTTACCCAACCGCTTTTCATATAACCAACCAGTGATTGGCCAATTGGAAGGATTGCAGCGTCAAAACGCGTTGCGATATCATGGGGGCCGTTGGCGACAACTGCAGTAGTTTGGTTTTCGATCCGGACACCCGGAGGCACACTGAAAGAAATTCCCAGTCCTGCATGGATAAATCGATTGTCCCGCACGAATCCTTCTTCAGCGCTATCACCAAAAAGAAGACCATCTATACCTTTCAGATAGCGCTTCCGATCTGCTTCACCCGTCCCGGGCGCTCCGAAAAAGCGAGCATGTTTCCGGGCAAGTGAAATTCGCTCGGGCGTCGTCGGGTGGCTCGACATGAACGCTTCGTCACCTAGTCGGCCCGACCGCCTGGATTCAAGGCTGTGATAGGCTTGCATCGTCTCAAGAAAACGAGCTGCTCCATGAGCATCGAACCCTGCAGAGCCCAACATGCGAATACCGAGCGCATCTGCCTGCAATTCCTGCTCTTTTGAAAATTCCGCGAGTCGGAGTCGGTTTGCGGCAAGCGCGACTTGCGTAGCAACGTTCTTACCTAAGACATTCGAGACCACCTCATCGCCAACCGAGTTGGAAGTTTCCTGCTCTTTGCGCATGATCGCATGATTTGCCGCCACATGCGCCATTTCATGGGCAAGTACCGCCGCCAGTTCCGCTGTGTCATTGGCAAGCGCGAGCAATCCGCGGGTTACATAGATATAGCCACCGGGAAGCGCGAAAGCGTTGACCTTTGGGGTATCTAGGATGGTCGCCTTATAGATACGCGACTTGTCTTCCGATACGGACACCAAGCGTCCAAGAATGACGGCAAGAAGAGCTTCTACCTTCGCGTTGCTATATTCACCACCATACTTCGCAACGACAACCGGATGTTCCTTTTCGCCGATTTCCCTTTGTGGATCATCCGCCCGCATCAGCGCGGAGGTATAGGTCCCCGAACCGATATCTTCCATCGAATCGGTGATCATGCAGCCCGCCAAGGCTACACCCATCAGCACCATTACCAGTATCCGAAACAATATCATCCCCTGGGACAAATGCGGCAACGCAAATTTGCCGAGCAAAGCTATTGACCAGTCTTACCCTTCAATCGGCAGGGTAAGCGCGAATATGGCACAATCAAGGGCGAACCGCCCGCGGCTTCTCAGAAAATCGATTGCAAAGAGGCAAGCCCAATTAACCCGGTCGCCCAACCGAATGGTATGCAAGCCCAAATGAACGCACTTCGCCACTGGGATAGATATTACGCAGATCGACGAATACGCGATCACCGAGCAAACCAGATACCCGTTCCAGGTCAAGGGCGCGAAACTGATCCCACTCTGTCAGAATGACTGCTGCATTTGCACCGTCC
>JAHEHW010000225.1 GCA_024639745.1 Salaquimonas sp.
GAAAATCGGATTTTCCTGTGAATGAGGTGCGCGATGCAATCGGTGATACCGCTTATCTCACGAATCAGTCCGATGCCTGGTCCATTTTCGATGTTGATGGCGCGAATTCCCGGGCGGTTCTGGAACGCATATGCCAACTCGATCTCGCGTCCGAAGTGTTCCCGCCAGACGCTGCGAGCCCCATGGCGATGGAACACATTGCAGCCATCGTCATACGAACCGGCGATAATCGCTTCCGCCTGATGGCCATTTCGTCTTATTGCGGGTCATTCCTCCATGCCATCGAAACGTCGATTGCCAATATCAGCTGACTAGCGCGCGATTGCCGCATCGATAATCCGAAGCTGCGGTCTCCGCTGACCTTGCCAATAGTTGATGTTGAGCGCTCCAGCGAAATGCACCCGGCGACCCTGCCCCTCCAATAGCGCCTTGCCAAGGGCTTCTTCAGCCGCACGGAAAGCAATCCCGTTTAGAGCGGCGCCATCACTCGACTGAACGCTCACGCTGACATGATCCCGGCCGACAACGCGAGCATATTTCACCAGATGATTGGGAAAGGCGAAAACCGGCTGTGAATGCCCGGCACCATAGGGGCCCGCCTGCTCGAGAAGCTCGAGCAGATCGAGTGTCGCGCCGCGAGCCGTCAGAGCCGCATCGATTTTCAGCTTCTTATTGTCGCTCGCCGACGCTACCGTCTCGCTGAGACGTTCATCGAAAAAGGCCCGCAAGGCGCCCAGTTTCTCACGTTTGACGGTGAGACCGGCAGCCATGGCATGCCCCCCGCCCTTTACCAACAGTCCCACTTCAACCGCTTGCCGCACTGCATAGCCCAGGTCCACGCCTGGAATCGAACGTCCGGACCCCGTGCCCTGGCCGGAAGGATCGAACGCAACCGCAAAAGCCGGGCGGTGGAAACGCTCTTTGAGACGCGAAGCCAGGAGCCCGACGATGCCAGGATGCCAGTTTTCCCGAGCGGTTACGATCACTGACGGTCCCTCTCCGGCACCTGATTCCACCTCGGCTTCAGCCATCGCTTCAGCCAGCATCTCAGCCTCGATCGCTTGGCGCTCCTGGTTCAGTCGGTCAAGTTGCTTGGCAATTTCACCCGCGGTAGCGGCATCCTCTACGGTCAGCAATCGGCTGCCGAGCGCCGCGTCGCCAATCCTGCCACCCGCATTGATCCGCGGGCCTATCAGGAAGCCGAGGTGATATGGACTCATCGGCCCGTCGAGCCGTGCAACACGGGAAAGCGCTAGAAGACCTAGGTTTTTCTGCCCGCGCAGGATCTTCAAACCTTGCGCTACGAACGCCCTGTTCAACCCGGTCAACGGAACCACGTCGCACACGGTCGCAAGCGCAGTTAGATCGAGCATGTCGAGCAGGTTTATGGCCGGCGGCCGACCTTGATTGCGGAGCAGCCGCTGCACGGCAACCAGCGTCATGAAAACGATACCGCAAGCGCATAGTTGACCAAGTCCGGAGAGGTCGTCTTGCCGATTGGGATTGACGACGGCAACCGCCGGTGGTGTCTCGAGACCCATCTGATGATGATCCAGCACCACCGCATCAAGCCCTATTTCCGACGCCCGTCCGAGCGCCTCATGACTGGTCGCGCCGCAATCTACAGTCACCAGCAAATCCGCCCCGCGTTTCGCAAGTTCTTCGATCGCATCAGAGTTAGGCCCATACCCTTCCGTGATCCGATCGGGAATATAGATCTCGTAGGGAACTCCATAAGCAGCGAGATACCGCGCAAACAGTGCTGATGACGCAGCGCCATCGACATCGTAATCCCCAAAGATGGCAACCCGCTCTCTGCGAATAACGGCTTGCCCAATCCGCTCAGCTGCCGCATCCATATCGGTTATGGTCGAGGGATCCGGCATCAATTCCCGGATCGACGGCGCCATGAAACGCTCAGCTTCGCCGACGCCGACACCACGCGCCGCAAGGACACGGGTCAAAACCTCTGGAATTCCGCTCTGCTGGGCCATTGCAAGCGCCGTCTGGCGCTCGACAGGGTTCAAGCGCTCCTGCCACCGCTTACCGGAAAGCGAATGCTCTACCTCTAGAAAAGCTCTTGAATCAACGGGCTCGTTCATGGCCGTAAAGCATGCGTGCCTTCATTGGCAATAGCAAGGCGCAGAAAAACCGCTGTCCCGCAAATCAGGAGAACTTCGAGAGATCGTGGTGACGTGCCTTGATTTCTCTCACGGTATGGGTCGAAGACCGCATCACGACGGTATGCGTACCGATATAATTGCGGCTGAAACGCACGCCCTCGAGCATATTTCCGTCCGTCACACCAGTTGCGGAAAAGATTACATCGCCTTTTGCCATCTCTTCCATCGTGTAGGCCTTATCTGGCTCCGTCACGCCCATTTTTGCAGCCCTGTCGCGCTTCTCCTGGGTATCGAGGATCAGACGACCCTGCATTTGCCCGCCGATACAACGCAAGGCAGCGGCAGCAAGAACGCCCTCTGGCGCACCGCCGATACCGATATAGATATCGATGCCGGTCTGTTCCGGATCTGTCGTGTCGATAACGCCGGCAACGTCGCCATCGCCGATAAGCCGGATAGCGGCACCGGTTGCACGGACTTCCTCGATGAGTCGGGCGTGGCGCGGTCGGTCCATAATGCAGGCCGTGAGATCCTGGACCGCAACGCCCTTCGCTTTCGCAAGAGCAGCCAGATTGTCCGAGGGTGTTGCGTCGATATCGATGACGCCCGCCGGATAGCCCGGTCCAATAGCGATCTTGTCCATGTAGACATCGGGCGCGTAGAGCAGATTACCACGTTCCGCCATGGCAATGACGGCGATCGAGTTGGGCTGGTTCTTGGCGCAAATCGTGGTGCCCTCGAGCGGGTCAAGCGCGATATCGACTGCCGGTCCCTTACGGGTTCCGACCTCCTCGCCGATATAGAGCATCGGCGCTTCATCGCGCTCACCCTCGCCGATAACCACCTTGCCATTGATCGGCAGCCGGTTCAGCTCGGTCCGCATCGCATCCACGGCTGCCTGATCCGCCTGCTTCTCGTCACCATGCCCCCTCAGGCGGGCCGCAGCGACCGCGGCAGCTTCCGTTACCCTGGCAAGTTCCAAGGTCAAGATTCGGTCCAGCCGGTCTTCCGTCTCGTCCTGCTTGGCCATCATCATTCTCCCCGGATAAATCGTTCCGCGTGGTATTCCCCAGAAACCGCCAGATTTCAATGCCGGAACGGAAAATTCGTCCTTCCCCGCACAATCCGGTTAAGCGGCCCTCTAATCGTTCTCGATACGGATCATTTGGGACGGAGCCGCGAGATGTCCATCGGCTTTGATGTTCTCGAGCGCAGTTGAGATTGCCGATTCCGTCGTTTCGTGCGTGATAAGGATAACCGGCTTGAAGCCGCCTTCCGCCTCCCCGGATTTCCCGTGGTGCTGAACGATCGATTCCAGTGAAATATTTTCTTCCGCCATGCGGCTTGCGATGGAAGCGAACGCCCCCGCCCGGTCGTTAAGCGAAAGCCGGATGAAATATCCCCCCTCATGGGCCCGCATTCTGGCCCGTTTATAGGGCGTGAGCTGCTTCGCCGGTTTCCCGAGTGCAGGCGCCTGCTGGAACCCTGGCCGGCTCTTTGCAATGTCGCACAGGTCACCGGCTACCGCGGAAGCAGTGGCGTTGCCACCTGCTCCAGGGCCTGAAAGGACGATCTGACCGACGACATCAGCCTCGACCGCCACCGCATTGGTGACGCCGGATATTTGCGCGATCGGATCATCGATAGGCACCATGGTCGGGTGAACCCGCTGCTCGATACCGCTCGCGGTCTGCTGCGCAACGCCCAAAAGCTTGATTCGGTAACCAAGCTCGCCGGCGGCCTCGATATCCGCAAGCGTGATATTGCGGATACCTTCGATATAGATCTCATCTGCAGCGATTTCCGTGCCAAAGGCAAGGCTCGTCAGAATTGCAAGCTTGTGCGCCGTGTCGAAACCATCGATATCGAAGGTCGGATCGGCTTCGGCATAGCCGAATTGCTGCGCGATCTTCAGGCATTCGTCGAAGGAAAGGCCCTCCTTTTCCATCCGGGTAAGGATGTAATTGCAGGTTCCGTTCAAAATGCCATAGACGCGCTCAACGTTGTTCGAAGTCAATGCCTCGCGCATGGTCTTGATGACCGGAATTCCGCCCGCCACCGCCGCCTCGAAATTGAGGATGAGGCCCTTTTCTTCGGCGAGTGCAGCCAGCTCGACGCCGTGGCGCGCAAGCAGGGCCTTATTCGCAGTAACGACATGCTTGCCGCTCTCAAGCGCGCGGCGCACGCTATCGAGAGCCGGACCGTCTTCGCCACCGATCAATTCCACAAACACATCGATGCTGTCGGAAGCCGACAGCATTACGGGATCATCGAACCATTCGGTTGCCGACAAATCCAATCCGCGGTCACGAGTGCGGCTACGCGCGCTGACGGCAACCGGTAC
>JAHEHW010000226.1 GCA_024639745.1 Salaquimonas sp.
GGCTACTTCTAGTTTGAGTTTCGGGAGGAAGTGCACGGCGTATTCAGCGCCGCGATAAATTTCTGTATGACCTTTCTGTCGGCCATAGCCTTTCACCTCTGTTACTGTTAGCCCTTCAATCCCCAGGGCGGTTAACGCCTCGCGGACAGCGTCAAGACGGAAAGGCTTAATGACCGCTGTTATGAGTTTCATATTTCACCCGTTCATGTTTTAGGCACAATGCCCGGTTTCATTTCGCCCTCTGACGAATGTCCGAATGGACAGATGGAGCTATACAAATGCCGTGCCAGATTCAAAATTGGCGCATTAAGTCATTGATATATTGTAGACTTTTTCTTTCCGGCTGAATCGATCAGTTTGCTGCAGATCAGATTTTGACCAAAATTTGTTCAGAAATTTAAAATTGATTAATTTTTCGTCAATCAACTACCGGAAACGGAAATCTTTGCATCGCTTGCCCGTTTGAGACGTATGAGTCCCTCCTGGGCCGTCGATGCAATTAGAGCCCCATCTGCAGAAAAAATGCTGCCACGCGTCAAACCCCGAGCGCCAGATGCATTTGGACTGTCCTGCGTATAGATATGCCACGCTTCCATATCGAGAGGGCGATGGAACCACATTGCGTGGTCGAGGCTTGCAACTTGCAATTGGGGATCGAAAACGGCCCGCCCATGCGCGAAAAGCGACGTATCGAGAAGTGTCATGTCGGATGCGTAAGCCAAGACCGCTTCCTGAATTGCCGGATCACTCGGCAATTTGCCCGTTGCCCGGAACCAAACGTTTTGGAACGGAGGAAGCTTCTTTTTCGAAACGTAATGCGTCAAATCTGTGGGGCGCAGTTCTATCGGACGTTCACGCTGCCAGTATTTGCGGACATTTTCCGGCGCATGATCGATGAACTGTTCGGCCAGTTCCTTCTCGCTGACTAGCTGATCGGGATGGGGTATATCCGGCATTTCAAATGCGTGCTCGAGCCCCTTCTCCCTGATCTGAAAAGAGGCGGACATCGAAAATATCGCTTTCCCGTGCTGGATAGCGACAATCCGTCGTGTCGTGAAACTGCCCCCATCACGTATCCGATCGACTTCGTAGACAATCGGATTTTCGGGATCGCCGGGGCGCATGAAATAAGCATGCAGCGAGTGAACCCGGCGTTCCGGATCGACAGTTCTCTGTGCAGCTACGAGAGATTGACCGATTACTTGGCCGCCAAAAACGCGTTGCCAGCCGACCTTCGGGCTCCGGCCACGAAAAAGGTTGATTTCGAGGGGTTCAAGATCAAGGGTTTCCAGCAAGGTTTCAACAGCCGAAGCCATGTTGTGAAGCCTCTCTTCGGGTTCATATCATTTACGGCAAGTGGGTCATATGAATCGACACTGACTGAGCATTGACCTAAATTGCCCCGAACGAAACAGCAAGGCCGCTTTGCCTCGCACTCAGGAGATTGTCAGAACCAATGTCAGACGGGCAATACGACATCGTTGTAGCTGGCGGGGGTTATGTCGGCCTTTCGGCGGCTGTCGCAATCGCCGATCAGGCTTCACATCTGAAGATCCTGATCGTAGATGCCGCTCCGGAAAACGCGTTTGCAAGCGATGAACGCGCATCGGCAATCGCTGCTGCGGCCTGTCGGATGCTCGGGACGCTAGGTATATGGCGTGAGATCGAGCCGGATGCTCAGCCGATCAATGAAATGGTAGTCACGGACTCCAAGCTTTCCGATGTTACGCGGCCGGTGTTCCTGACATTCAACCAGGCTGCCGAAAGCGACGACCGGGGTAGTGGCAGTGAACCTGTCGCGCACATGGTTCCTAACCGCTCGCTTGTTGCGGCTCTTCGGGAAAAGGCCTTCGGACTGAATATCAAATTGCAGTTTGAGTCGCCCGTTAAAAGTTTCGAGACCAAGGATAACGGTGTCACTGTGCGATTCGGCGACGGTAAGAATGTCACTGCAAAACTGCTTGTCGCGGCAGACGGTGTCCGCTCTAAGCTTAGGGAAATTGCTGGGATCAAGACTGTGCATTGGCCCTATGGTCAGTGGGGCATTGTGACCACGGTGGCGCATGAGCGTCCGCATAAAGGTCGTGCTTACGAGCATTTTCTTCCGGCCGGGCCATTTGCGATCCTTCCATTGAAGGGGAATCGTTCTTCATTGGTGTGGACGGAGCGAGAGTCCGACGCGCGGCGGTTGCTTGAGATGGATGAGTTTTCTTTTGAACTCGAACTAGAGCAGCGATTTGGTCATCAGTTGGGAGAAATATCCGTTGACGGACCGCGCAAAGGCTTTCCGCTCGGACTTACGCTCGCGCATGAGTTCGTGCGGCCGCGTTTTGTCTTGGCAGGTGATGCTGCGCACGGCATCCACCCGATCGCCGGTCAGGGTCTGAACCTCGGTTTCAAAGACGCAGCTGCCTTGGCGGAGACAGTCATTGAGGCCGACAGACTCGGTTTAGACATCGGTTCTCTTGATGTGCTTGAGCGTTACCAGCAGTGGCGCCGGTTCGATACGGTGCAGATGGGGGTTGTGACGGATGTTCTCAATCGATTGTTTTCGAACGACAATCCTCTGCTCCGCTTGGGGCGCGATTTCGGCCTAGGCATTGTGGATCGCCTTCCTGGTCTGAAGCATTTCATCATCGATCAGGCTTCGGGTCGCGCTTCAGCGGCGCCGAGATTGCTTAAAGGTGAACAGATCTGATCGATTTTGCCGGTTGAACACAGGGAAGTGGGCTAAATCTTTTTAAGCTCTTCTTCCGGTATCACCCGCGTTTCACTCTCCACCAGGATCGGTATCCCATCGCGGATCGGGAAGGCCCGCTTGGCAGGTTTGGAAATCAGCTCTTTTTTGTCTTTGGAAAGGATCAGCGTACTGCCGGTTATGGGGCAAACCAGTAGCTCTAGCAAAATAGGATCCGCATGGTGAGTATCTGCGTTATTCGCCATGTGCGTATTTCCCCCAGCTGAAACGCGCTACCAAAGCTTACTGCAAAATCCTTCCCGGATCGTCAGAATTCTTGGCGAGCGCAATTTCTGTTATAGCCACAAGTGTTTCCGCCCGAGTCTTTGTATCCTTGGCTTCGAGCAGTGCCTGCTTCTCAGCGGGACCATAGGGACTAAGCATGCAAAGTGCTGTTACCAGCGTCTCGTTATCCGCTTCTTCGACAGCTTCCCAATCCGTGTTCAAGTCATTTGCTTTTAGGTAGCGTCGCAGGGTCTCCAGAAGTAGATCGCGATCAATTTCAGAATTCTCGCATGCCGCCGCATCATCGCTCTGCATCAGTTCGCTGCCGTCAACGGATATCCGGGCACGGCGATAACCGTTCTCCATTTCCGTTTCGGCGATGACTTCGAAACGACAGATGCCCGTCAGATTGACCAGATAACGGCCATCTCCGGTTTCCTGAAAGCCGGTCAGCCGACCGGCGCAACCCATGGAACATAGCGCCGGTCCGTTATCAGCTTGTTTGCCGGTCAAATCGGGCTGGATCATTCCGATGATACGATGGCCGGCCATGGCGTTGTCTATCATGGCCAGATAACGTGGCTCGAAGATGTTCAGCGGCAGATTGCCGCCTGGCAGCAGTAGTGCGCCAGAAAGTGGAAAAATCGGAATCGTATCCGGTACATCGGCTGGTTTGACGTAAGACTTGTTGCCTACCTGCATGGCTAAAATTTAATCCGGTCTATAAGTTTTCAGGCGTTCGCCCCGAACGAGGAAATCTGGAGCGCTTTCAAATATTCTCAAGCCTGATTAATCAGGCCAATCAGCCTGAAATCAGTTATTCGCATTTTCAAATAAGATATACCTGGGTCAGGCAAAGAGCATTGATGAGAGCCGCCTGCGTGCAGACAGCGTTGCAGGATCCGTTGGCCCCCAAGCTTCAAAGAACTTGAGCAATTCGGCCCGCGCTCCATCATCCCGCCACTCCCGGTCGCGTCTCACGATTTCCAGCAGCTCCTCCGCTGCTTCGAGGCGCTTGCCGTGGGCATTGAGGGCAAGCGCAAGATCAAAACGTTTTTCGTGGTTCTCTGGATCGCCCTCGACAGCTTGTTGAAGCTCGCCAAGATCACCCAGATTTTCGGCTTGTTCCGCAAGCTCGATTGCTGCTCTCAGGCCCGAAAGTCCAGCGTGTTTGGTTTCGAGGGCAGCACTTGCAAAAGCTTTTTTCGCCTCATCGAGATGGCCCAAACGCAACGCCGCCATACCGAACCCTGCGAGCGCGTCTTCATTGTCGGGAGCCTGCTGGAGAATTGCGCCGAATATCTGACCAGCCTGTGCGTAAGCTTCTTTGTCGAGCAATTCATTGGCCTGTTTGAGAGCCATGTCGAGCTCGCTTGGCCCTGAGGGACCAATCAATTTTTCAATAAATTTCTCGATCTCGTTTGGTGCCTTGTTCCCCATGAATGCGTCACGCGGCTGTCCGTCAACGAATGCCACGACAGCGGGTATTGACTGGATACC
>JAHEHW010000227.1 GCA_024639745.1 Salaquimonas sp.
AGGCTTTCAAACCAAAACAGTTCCAGCCCAAGCCCATCAAGCGCACCATTCTCAATGGCCTTCCGATCATGATATTCAACTAACTCACCATCCGGCAATTTCCGCGCGAACATAAAAGAAGGCGGCAAGGACAAAGGTCTCGTCAGATCATCGACGGAAACCAGATCAGGCGGTTTTTTAAAGATCGGGAAACGGAATTCGCTCGTCTGTACCGGCGAAGCACGGATTTCGGGCTCATAATAACCGGTCACGAATCCGCCAATTTCTTTGCCTGAATTCTTCCGCCTGATCCGGCAAGGTACAAAGTTATCCTCGAAAAACCTGCGAGCGGTCCGGGTTCCGTTGATTTCATGCTCTTGGTCTGCCAATAGCCGGGCAATACTGGCGAGACGCTCACCACCGATTTCGAATTGTTTTGTGGAATAAGGGCGTTCGATCATGCGCCTGGACGACATTTTGAAACAAGCAAGCACGGCTTGCGAATCGTCGTTCTCCCAGCCGTCGATCTCACCAAAGTCAATCGGTTCGAAATCAATCATAGCGGCCCTCTACGAACCGCCCTGACTGAACGGCCATCCCAGATCCTAGATTTCCGATTCGGTAGCGACCAGTTTCCAGTTCGGATCCCGCGAACGAATGTCCCGGGCGAATGTCCATATATCCTTCACTTCTGCAACCTTGTCAGGGTCGCCTTCGATAACCTTACCTTCAGAATCAACTGTCGAAGAAATCAATTGACTAACGAATTGGACGGTGATCTGGGCGTCGCTGCCAGTAAGAACGGCACCCTTGATCTTTGCATCTTCGATGCCCACGAAATTTGATCTGATCTCCTCACCCCGATTTTCGCGTTCTGAGATCGCTTCAGCAAACCCGTCATAGACTTCCCGTGAAAGCAAATTTTTCAGCGTACGGCGATCGCCGTCGGCAAAAGCCGTCACGATCATTTCATACGCCATACGAGCCCCTTCGAGAAATTTCTCCGGTCTGAAGCCCGGATCCGACTGCACGACTTCCTTAAGTGTCTTGTTCAGCTTTGTTCCGGGTTTCGCATAAGCATCGACAGCTTTTTCAGCAGCACCGGTTCCCGCTGTTGCATCGGGCTGTCCACGACCCGGCAGGGAGACGACATTATCCTGTTCTTCGTTCGCGGATCGCTCACCAGCGGGTCGAGCCTCCCGGGACTTGCGGTCGATTTCATAGGGCTCAAATGGAGGCCGTTGATGACCTGTCCGTTTGCCCAGCACTGAGCGCAAACGCAACAGGACAAATACCGCAAGCGCGATGGTGATAAGAGTCGTCAGATCAAAAAAGTTGGCCATTACCGCTACCGTTGGATCGAATACTATTCCGATATATGCGTTCGGACAAAAGAATCAAAGCCATCCTTGCAATACCAAACCAAAATACCCTTATCACATCCAGCACTTGTCAAACCATGAAGATCCAATGCCGTTTTCCATCATACCGTTCTTGTTATTGGCAGTACCAGTCGCAGAGATAGCTGTCTTCATCCTTGTTGGGGGTCAAATAGGGGTCCTATGGACTCTCGCTCTAATTTTATTCACTGCGATCCTGGGGTCGATTCTCCTGCGTGTCCAAGGTTTTCAGGTTATCAATCGGCTGCGAGCAGAGACTGATGCCGGACGTATTCCAAGTAAAGAACTCGGTCATGGGGCCATGATCCTCGTCGCCGGCGTATTGCTTCTAACTCCGGGTTTCGTGACGGATACTCTTGGGTTCCTCCTGTTTATACCAGGCTTTCGCTCCGGAATTTGGCGGTTCCTTGCTTCCAGAGTCACGGTTGTGCAGACTGGTTCGCATCAAAAAACTGCATCCTATGAGTTCCGTGAGCCCGGAAGCCGACGCCACGATGCCAACGTGGTCGATCTCGATCCCGATGAATTCAAAGATAGAAAAAATGACGACGATAAAAAATCACCTTGGCAAAACCTGCCTAATGATCGTTCGGAATAATCGGTATGGCGATCCAATAATCTCAAATGCACCATGATTTCATGGAGCCCTGGCTTCGGCTTGTCAGCCCACAACTTCCATGCTAGCGACACCGGCACCCAGCGAGTGGATGATTTCCGAAGTTTCATCAATCAAGGAATGGTAAGACCGATGGCCAAGAAGCCGGAAACCAAAGAAGCAGGTTCGAACGGGGGAGCAACGCCTGGTAAACAGGGTGATCAGCCGCAACTGAGTATCCTGACACAGTATATTAAAGACCTTTCGTTCGAGAATCCCAACTCCCCCAATTCCCTTTTGCCGCAGAAAGACAAGCCGGAAATCAAGATCAACATCAACGTCAACGCAAATCCGCTTTCAGAGACCGATTTTGAGGTCGTCCTTAAGCTTGATGCAAAGGCTGGCGAAGGCAAGGAAATGTTATTCAATGTCGATTTGGCATATGCAGGAATTTTCCGGCTGGCGAATATCGCAGAAGATGCAAAACATGCTGCGCTGCTGATTGAGTGTCCGAGGATTCTTTTCCCGTTCGCCCGCCAGATCGTTGCAGAATCCACTCGCAACGGCGGATTTCCGCCGCTGATGATTGATCCTGTTGACTTTGCTAGTCTTTTCAAGGCGAGGCTGGCTCAGCAGCAGGCCGCAAGCGAGGGCAGCACGGCCTCTAACTAATACTGAAGGCTAGGCGCAAAAGCGGGCACGAAGTTCAGCCGAAGCGTTTCCAAATCGCGTTTTCACCCAATGCCTCTACGAAATCGGCGTGGGCCTTTATCTCGTTTGCGGTGAGGCGGGCCGGCAGAGGGACTTTCCTCGTCGGTTTTGATTGAGATGTACTAGCGACGACCGATTTCTCTTGGGTTTCACCTGGATCTGAAACGAGATCGAGGCTTGATTGGCGGCCGCCAAGAAGCTCAATGTAGACTTCCGAGAGCAGTTCCGAGTCAAGAAGCGCGCCGTGAAGAGTTCTGTGCTGATTGGTTACTCCGAAGCGGTCGCACAGCCGGTCGAGAGAATTTTGCGCCATTGGAAATTTCCGTCGCGCCATGTCAAGTGTATCGATTACCTTTTCGTTATCTATTGGCGGGAACTCCACTCGGGCGAATTCATGATTGAGGAAGTTGATGTCGAAAGGAGCATTGTGAGCGACAAGAAATGCCCCATCGATGAATTCAAGGAACGTTTCGGCTATCTCGCGGAATGATTTTTTGTCTCTCAGAAATTCATTGCTGATTCCGTGGACAGCAAAAGCGCCGGGATCAACCGATCGTCCTTCCGGATTGATATATTCATGAAATGTACGGCCGGTCTTCGAACGATTGACCAGTTCGATCGCTCCAATTTCAATAATTCGTTCTCCATCCTCCGGCCGGAACCCGGTTGTTTCGGTGTCGAAAACGATCTCACGCATTGGGAATATCCTTGGTTTTGAGTTCTCGTACAATCGAAGCGACCGTATTGCGGGCATGTTCAAAACCTAATGAAGTGTCCAAAATATAGTCCGCCTTCTCCTTTTTTATCTCATCGGCGATCTGTGATGCCAGAATCCGCTCGAACTTATCCACCGTCATTCCGAGGCGGGAAAGCACACGCTCCCTTTGAACCTCTGCTGGGGCGGTGACCACCAAGATCTTATCACACAGGTTTTCGCTTTCGGTTTCGAACAAAAGCGGTATGTCGAGAACAACAAGAGGACAATCTTGTTTCCTAGCATTATCCAAAAACTCTCGACGCTTTGCCGCAACAATTGGATGAACAATCGCTTCGAGTTCTCGCATAGCTTCCGGCTCACCAATTACAAGTTTTCCCAAGGCTTGGCGATCGACTATTCCATCGAGAACCGCTTGCGGGAACTTGTTAGCGATCGCGGCTATCGCCTCTCCCTCGTAGAGTTCGTGGACGACGGCATCTGAGTCATGAACCGGCACGCCCATGTCTCGGAACATTTCCGCCGTGATCGATTTGCCCATCCCGATCGATCCGGTCAGCCCCAGAACAATCATGTCAACGGCTCTCCCAGATCAGAAAGGACAATTCGCCACAATTCATCATTGACAGTTGGTCGTTGACCGAACCATTTCTCGAAACCGGGAACGGCTTGATATAGAAGCATTCCGAGCCCATTTGCTGTTCGATGACCAGCGGCATATGCGGATCGAAGCAGTTCCGTTTCAAGTGGGACGTAGACGATATCAGCGACAATCGCTTCCTTTCTCATACTAGGAATTGCGGAAACTATTGAATCCGATAAAGGCGACATCCCCTCCATACCAAGACTTGTAGTATTAACGAGTAAACTCGATTCTTTCAGAAGCTCGGCCACACGGTCCAAAGTCACCGATGTGATGTCCATTGCAACAAACCTGTTGGCCACATCTCTGGCCTTTTCGATGGTTCGGTTGGCTAGGATTATTTTTTGGAAACCGCGGTTTTTAAGCCCGTACAATATGCCGAGTGACGCTCCACCAGCGCCCAATATGACGGCGG
>JAHEHW010000228.1 GCA_024639745.1 Salaquimonas sp.
GTTTTGCCCGGCGAAAAGCAGCAGGTCCCGCAAAAGCAGCATCAAGCGGAGTTTCGGTCTCCGGCAAGATACTTCGCGGAGAACATCATCGCTGGTGTAGTGAATGGCGGCAGACCGCTTTATCGCAAGCATAATAAACTGCTTGCGGCGTTGGAGCGGCAGACCGGCGTGCCAGGGCATATTGTCATTGCGATTTGGGGCCGGGAGTCGGCATTCGGCCGTGCGAAAATTCCCTATAATGCGTTTGAAGTTCTGGGCACCAAGGCCTTTCTGGCGACGCGCAAGGACTATTTTCGCACCGAAGTGCTTGCAGCACTGGAGATGGTTGAGAAACGTGGTGTGCCGCTAAGACTCATGCGCGGCTCCTGGGCCGGTGCTCTGGGCCAGCCGCAATTCATGCCATCATCCTATCTGAAACATGCCCGCAACCGTGATGGCGACCCGTTTGCAGATATCTGGAATTCAGAACCGGATACGCTTTATTCGATCGCCGGCTATCTCGCCGACAAAGGCTGGGTCAGGGGCCGCGACTGGGGGTTTGAAGTCAATCTGCCCACATCGGTTCCCTGCTATTTTGAGGGACCGGACCAGGGCCGAAAGATCAGCGAGTGGGAGAAGATGGGTATTGCGCGCGTTGGCGGGAAAGCATTTCCAGCGCATGAGCGAGGCCAGATCGGGTTCCTCATGCTGCCTGCCGGACGTTACGGGCCGGCATTTATCGTTACGCCGAATTTCTTCGTGTTGAAGGAATATAACGAATCTGACGTGTATGCCCTTTTTGTTGGTCATGCAGGTGACCGGATCGCCTATGGCGTATCACCCTTCCGGACGGTTTGGCAGTCTGTAGACAAGCTCTCCCGGTCGGATGTGGCTGCGATGCAGCGTGCCCTAGAGCGTCTTGGAAGGGATGTCGGCGGCGCTGATGGTCTTGCCGGTTTCAAGACCCGCCGCTCGGTGGGGGCATGGCAGGCCGCAAAAGGGCGAAATACGACCTGCTATCCGGATCGTGAAATCGTACGGGCGCTGAAATAACCCATTCTGATAGTCAAGGCCGTTGTCGGATTTTGTAAGCTGCCCTGAACTTTAGTCGCACCCATTTTCGGAAAAATACTGTTTTAACCGCTTGCTGGTTGGCCGAAGCTGCGCCAAACTCCTCTTGGGTGAACATCATTTCACCTAGCGCAATAGGGAGGAGCGCCACGCGAGGATCAAACTGCGGCTGTTCATCTCCGCTGAAGGGTGCGTGGCCCACTGTCTTCCTGCCTGAAGAAATATGAATAAGGCAGCGTTTCCGATGAGGATACGAGTGCTTTTGCGGAGAGTTTCAAGGGAGGCAATGCATGGCGAAAGTGTCCATGACAGTAAACGGCAAAGCGGTTGAAAAGGAAGTGGAAGACAGAACGCTTCTGGTCGAGCTGCTGCGCGAACATCTCAATCTTACGGGAACGCATGTCGGTTGCGATACGTCGCAATGCGGTGCCTGCGTAGTTCATATCGATGGCAAGGCTGTGAAGTCCTGCACCATGCTGGCAGCTCAAGCGTCCGGCTCGGACGTCACTACGATCGAAGGCCTTGCCGGAAATGGCGAGCTTCATCCGATGCAGGCAGCCTTCAAGGAAAACCATGGCCTTCAATGCGGCTTCTGTACGCCCGGCATGATCATGACGGCCGTCGATATGGTGAACCGCCTTGGCAACGATATCGACGAAAAGACGATCCGCGCAGAGCTCGAAGGCAATCTCTGCCGCTGCACAGGCTATCACAATATCGTCCGGTCGATCGAGGCCGGGGCAAAAGCCATGGCGTCCTGATCGGGCAGTCGAGGCAATTGAGACCGGAGGAGAAAGGTTCATGGGTGTAGAAGGAATTGGCGCACGCGTTCTTCGTAAGGAAGACAAGCGCTTCATCACGGGCAAAGGCAAATATACGGATGACTTCAAGATCGCGGGAATGAACTTCGCCGCTTTCGTCAGGAGCCCGCATGCCCACGCCAAGGTTAAGGGTATCGACAAGTCAGCAGCCGAAGCGATGCCGGGTGTTGCCGGCGTTCTGGATGGCAAGCAACTGACCGGCGATGGTATCGGCAATATCATTTGTGGCTGGATGATCCACTCCAAGGACGGATCGCCGATGAACATGGGCGCATGGTCGGCACTGGCAACCGAAACGGTGCGTTATGTCGGCGATGCGGTCGCAGTCGTGGTAGCGGACACGCTCGAGAACGCCCGCGCGGCTGCGGAAGCGGTAGAGGTCGACTACGAAGTTCTCAAACATGTCATCAACCCCGTGGCTGCGCTGGAAGATGGTGCGCCTCAACTCCATCCTGAAGCTAAGAACAACCTCATTTTCGATTGGGAAATCGGCGAAGGTGATGCGACTGACAAGGCAATTGAAGGTGCTGATCACATCACCGAGATGGAGATAACCAATAACCGTCTGGCGCCAAACCCGATGGAGCCTCGCGCCGCTTTAGCCAATTACGACTCTGCGGATGACCATTTCACCCTCTATACCACGAGCCAGAATCCACATGTGGCGCGGCTTGTTTTGTCGGCATTCTACCAGGTGGCTCCGGAACACAAGCTGCGGGTAATTGCGCCGGATGTCGGCGGTGGCTTCGGTTCGAAGATCTACATCTATCCGGAAGAAATCGTCTGCCTCTGGGCGTCGAAAAAGCTTGGCCTTCCGGTCAAGTGGACAGCTGACCGGACTGAAGCTTTCCTTACCGACGCCCATGGCCGCGATCACGTCACAAAGGCAAAGATGGGTTTCGACAAGGATGGGAAAATCGTCGGATTCAAGGTGGATACGATTGCCAATCTCGGCGCCTACATGTCGCTGTTCTCCAGTGCGGTACCGACCTATCTCTATGCGACGCTCCTGTCCGGCCAGTACAATATCGCCAACATTCACTGCAATGTGCGAACGGTCTACACCAATACCGTTCCGGTCGATGCTTATCGCGGCGCAGGTCGTCCGGAGGCGACCTATCTTGTCGAGCGGATGATGGAGACGGCGGCCCGAGAAATGGGCGTGGATCCGGCAGAACTCCGCCGCAAGAACTTTGTCGGCGAGTTTCCGCATCAGACGCCTGTGATAATGGCCTATGATGCTGGTGATTACAACGCGACGCTCGATGCAGCGCTTAAGGCGTCCGACTACGCGAACTTCCCGAAACGCCGTGAGGAAGCCGAAAAACGCGGTAAGAAGCGGGGTATTGGTCTTTCCTGTTATATCGAAGCTTGCGGCATCGCGCCGTCAGCCGCCGTCGGTTCGCTCGGCGCTGGTGTAGGCTTATGGGAATCCGGTGAAGTCCGGGTCAATCCTGTCGGAACGGTCGAGCTTCTGACCGGCTCGCATTCTCACGGTCAGGGGCATGAGACGACCTTCGCGCAGCTGGTTTCGGACCGGTTCGGCCTGCCGTCAGACAACGTCCAGGTAATCCATGGCGACACCGACAAGGTGCAGTTCGGCATGGGGACCTACGGATCGCGTTCCGGTGCGGTCGGCATGTCTGCGCTGGCGAAGGCACTCGACAAAGTCGAGGCGAAAGCCAAGAAGATTGCCGCACACCTGATGGAAGCCGACGAGGGTGACATCGTCATCGAAGATGGCGAAGTGAAAGTTGCCGGAACCGATAAGAAGCTTGGATGGCACGAGGTATGCCTTGCCGCCTATACCGGTCACAATCTTCCCGAAGGTATGGAACCGGGTCTGAAGGAGGGCGCGTTTTACGACCCGACCAACTTCACTTTCCCGGCAGGCACCTATGTCTGCGAAGTCGAGGTTGATCCGGATACTGGCAAGACCGAGATCGTGCAGTTTGTTGCAGCGGATGATTTTGGCACTATTATCAACCCGATGATCGTGGAAGGTCAGGTCCATGGCGGGATTACGCAGGGTATCGGACAGGCGATGCTGGAACATGCCATCTATGACGATAATGGTCAGTTGGTGACGGCAAGCTACATGGACTACACCATGCCACGGGCCGATGACGTGCCAAGCTATCAGCTTTCTACCCATGAAACGGTTTGCCCCGGCAATCCGCTCGGCATGAAAGGTTGTGGCGAGGCTGGTGCAATCGGCTCACCGCCGGCGCTGGTCAATGCCATTACGGATGCGATCGGCAACAACAACCTGTCCATGCCGGCCACGCCATCGCGTGTCTGGGCGGCGATGCAATCGAAATAATAGAAGCGGAGGAGATATCTTATGTATGCAACCAGCTATCACCGCGCATCCTCCGCCGACGAGGCGGTCAAAATGATGCAGGAAAGCGACAATGCGAAGTTCGTCTCTGGCGGGCAGACATTGATTCCGACCATGAAACAGCGCCTTGCGGCGCCGGACGATCTGATCGACCTCCGTCATATCGACGCGATGAAGGGGATCACGGTCAACGGCACCGAAGTGACGATCGGAGCAGCGACTTGCCATGCCGATGTG
>JAHEHW010000229.1 GCA_024639745.1 Salaquimonas sp.
CATCGACCGTAACCTCGTCAATCCGCGACGGCCACTCGTGAATATCCGAGAGATCGCCACCAAGGGACAGGACACTGCCGTAAAGTCGAGCCATGGTGGTCTGGCTGTCACGCTCAAAGATGATCGACTTCAAGAGATTGTTCTTTGCGCGTTCCAACTCTTCCTGCGTGACGCCGTTTTCCAAAATATCGGCGATGATCTCGTCGATCGCGGATTCGATTTCGGGAAGCTTCACGCCCGGCCTCGGGCTTATGTGAAAACCGAACTGCCCCTGGTCCAGCGCAGTACCGCGGTAATAAGCGCTCGCCGAGGTAGCCAGCTTCTTTTCCAAAACAAGCTCCCGGTAAAGCCGACTGGTCGATGCCCCTCCAAGAATACCGGAAAGCACGTCCAGGGACTCAGCCTGAAGACCGTCCGCCGTCATGTAGGAGGGCGTCATGTACAGGCGTTGCCAATTCGGAAGGCGGACACGCTCATCCCGGTATTCGACCATCCTAGCGGCGACCGGCTCGGGTTCGACCGTGCGCGACCGCTCGATGGTTTCGACGCGCTTTTCGACCTTACCGTAAATATCGCGCGCCATCTCGATGGTCGCTTCCGGATCGACATCGCCGGCAACTACGAGAATCGCATTATTGGGAGAGTAGAAACGGTTATAGAAAGCAATCGCGTCTTCTCGGGTAAGCCCCTGCAGTTCCTGAGGCCAGCCGATTACCGGAATGCCGTACGGGTGGTGATAAAACAGCGTCGCATCGACCGTTTCGCTAAGGATCGCATCGGGATTGGCATCGACTCGCGATCGTCGCTCCTGCAGCACGACATTTTTTTCCGGCTTGATAACTTCATCGGTCAGAACCAGATTTTCCATCCGATCGGCCTCGTATCCCATCACCATTTCGAGGGCTTCCGGCGAGACTTTCTGGAAATAGGCCGTGTAGTCGAAGGACGTAAACGCGTTTTCCCGGCCTCCGATTTCCGCAACCTTACGGGAGAACTCACCCGCCGGCGTGTTCTTGGTGCCCTTGAACATCAAATGTTCCAGGAAATGTGCAATACCCGATTTTCCCGGCGGATCGTCAGCAGCCCCAGCCTTGTACCAGACCATATGGGTCACGACCGGAGCTCGGCGATCCGGAATAACCACAACCTCCAGACCGTTTTCCAGTGTTGCGCGAGCGATATCGGGTGGAGCAATTTCATTTACTGCCGCCCGGACCCCGGTTGCGAAGATGCAAAACATCACCGCGGGTAGGATCAAACGCATGGGACTATCTCTTTCATTGGTTGGAAATATGAAACATCGCCGGGCCGAATGTATGCCCTGAAGAAACGGAAGCAAGTGAAAGTCCTGTAACATATGCGTTGGCTGTGGGATCGGCCCTGTTAACCAATGTCTTCAAGTGCGAATATTCCGATTTCCGTATCGCCATACTGGCGTTGATCAAGACGCATGAAACCCTCCAGTTCGCGGGGCAATGCGCCTGCCTTTTCCTCCAGCACAACGAGCGCACACGAGTTCAGCCAACCCCCTTCAACAAGTGCCGCGATCGCCTGCTCGCCAAGCCCTTTGCCGTAAGGAGGGTCGAGAAGCGCAAGATCAAATTGGCCATCGCGTCCCGAAGCGCCGAGCCGCGTGGCGTCGCGCCGATAGATGCGAGTACGCCCGGCAAGTCCCAGCGCTTCGATATTACTGCGGATTAGGCTGCGACCCTCGACCCCTTCTTCGACAAAAAGACAAAATGCGGCACCGCAGGAAAGGGCCTCAAGTCCCAATGCGCCCGTGCCCGCAAACAGATCGATCACGCGCACGGATTCAAATTCGATGAACCCTCGCAGAATATTGAAGAGACTTTCCCGGGTGCGATCTGTCGTTGGCCGAATCCTGGTCGATTTCGGCACGGCCAGCTTCCGTCCGCGAAATTCACCGCCGATTATCCGCACGCGCATTACCCTTTCTGTTCGCGGTTCGGCTGCCAGATTTCGCTTTTTTCGATGTTGGCTTCTTCCTTTGCGACCGCTGCGGGTTCATCTCTTCGGTTCCAAGCCGGTCGAGCACTTCCTGTCTTGCCTGACCAAGCGCGATACGTTTTTTCGGCTTCGGCTTTTTCACTTCGGACGCTTTTCGCGCGATGCTCGAGGCCTGATAAAGGATCCGCGCATCGAAATCGGCGCCGGACTCCGCAATCAGTTTTTCGCCCAACTGATCGCGCAACGTGCGCCCACGAATTTCACGCACGCTGCCGACGGGCATGTCACCAAGCTGGAACGGTCCGTAAGAAATCCGAATGAGGCGGGTTACCTCAAGCCCCAGTGAGCCGAGCACCTCTTTGATCTCCCTATTCTTACCTTCACGAAACGCCACCGTCAGCCACGTGTTACTGCCCTGCTCCCGGTCGATAAGCGCTTCGATAGGCCCGTAGAGCACACCGTTCACTGCGATGCCCTCCTTCAATCGGTCGAGGGCTTCCTGCGTGACCTGGCCATGGGCGCGGACGCGGTAACGCCGTAACCAGCCGGTATCCGGTAATTCGAGAACCCGGGCGAGCCCACCATCATTGGTGAGGAGCAGCAGGCCTTCGGTATTGATATCGAGCCGGCCAACCGAAATGACCCGCGGAAGGTCAGCAGGCAGCGCGTCGAATACCGTCCTGCGGCCTTCAGGATCGCGATTGGTCGTCACGAGGCCGGAAGGCTTGTGATAAAGCCAGAGCCGTGTGCGCTCCTTGCCCTGCAATGGCTTTCCGTCGACCATGATCTCGTCTTTCGGACCAACGGTAAAGGCCGGTGTCATCAGGCGTTCGCCGTTAACGGTAACGCGACCGGCCTCGATCCACTTCTCTGCTTCACGGCGCGAACAAAGGCCAGCGCGGGCCATTCGCTTGGCTATCCGCTCCTGCTCATCGCCGGATTCTGATTTGCCCTTTGGCTTGTTGTCTTTCATGGCGCAAAGGACTACTCCAAACTTGCAGTCGACGAAAGCCAAACCGCAACAGCCGCAACCAAGAGTTCAGCACTTTGATGACCGGCTTCATGGACATCGCCCTGAAAGAGGCAAGACTGGCCGCCGAACGCGACGAAGTTCCGGTTGGGGCGGTGCTCGTCCACAAGGGTGAAGTAATCGCCAAAGCAGGCAATCGCACCCGGAAAGGAAACGATCCGACGGCCCATGCCGAAATACTGGTGATTCGCGAAGCCTGCCGCCTTCTGGCCTCAGAGCGACTCACCGAATGCGACCTCTATGTCACTCTCGAGCCCTGTCCCATGTGCGCGGCAGCAATATCCTTTGCGCGCATCAGGCGGCTCTATTTTGGAGCGGAGGACCCAAAAGGCGGGGCGGTCGACAGCGGCGTCCGGTATTTTTCAAGCGCGACCTGCCATCATATTCCTGAGATCTATTCAGGCATGGCCGGAGACGAGGCGGGCGATCTGTTGCGGCGGTTCTTCAATGCAAAGCGTTAAGAAACCTGAAAGTCTGCTTAGAACTGCCAGTTCCCCGTCTCGTTCAATAGTACCGGGCTCAGCGGATGCCCTGACCTTGGGCATCAAGGCGATCTTGAAGCTTGCGCTCCTCTTCCATTTTTTTCAGTTCCGCCTCAGTATAACCGAGATCGTCGGTCGGCGCGGTGTCGGTCGGTGTACGATATTCAATCGGCGGCTCGGTCAGATAACGTCGCTTATAGCCAGTCTTACCAACCGATGCGATTTCCTCCCGGGTTTCCCGCACGGCCCGTGATATTTCCGCAGGCGTGCACTGGCGCATTACCTTGCCGTCGGGATCGCAGCTGACATTGGGCACGCCCATTCCCGGCGGTGCTTCATTATATCCTTCGAATGGCTCCAGCTCCGAACTGTCACCCTTCAGTTCCTGTTCGAATTGCAGGCGGGTCAGCACGTTCTCATTGGCCTCATCCGCTTCGGCACGCATGCGGGCGATCCGTTCTTCGGGTGATTCCGGCCAGTCAGATTCGGAAGTCGTGCTAGCTTCCTCGACAGGTTCAACAATTTTCTTTTCTTCCGGCACAACCAGATCGGGCCTGGCAGCATATTCAATGTTCTGGCGCTCACGGCCGAAAGACACAATGTTGACGATGTCGTCAAATGTCTGTTTCTCGTGAGATTCGCCGGTGCCGTAAGTCGTTCCGCCGACGCAGCCGCTTACGAGCCCAGCCAGCAGAACAATGCTAAGCGCTTTGGCGGGCGGTCTGGTGATCTTCGCGATCAACATGGCTAAACTTCCCCATTCAAACTCTTGTGGCCGCATATGATATGGCGATGTGCCTTAATACCCGGATGGCGCAACCGGATTTCCCTTGCACGGTATTCTTGCCCTAACGTATTCCCCATGCACATCTGCCGCACTCCTGCTTCAGAAATGCGGCTCAAACATGTTATCAGCGTCTAAAATACCCGAAAAACGAACCGAACGCAATTCCGCGCC
>JAHEHW010000230.1 GCA_024639745.1 Salaquimonas sp.
GCAACTCTTCATTGACCGCAGGGGTTTCGACCACACTATACAGTGCCGAGTCAACCTTTGAATGGGCCTGCGCATGATGATCCTTGAGCTTGCGCTTGTAGCGCCGCAGTCGCTTTTCGATTTTGTCGGCAGCCTCTTCGAAGCTTGCCGTCGGTTCGTTTGATCGGGCTGTCGCCTGAAGCACCACACCGCTATCAAGATGCAGGATACAGTCGCAACTATACCAGTTACCCTCTTTTTCCAGTGTCACCTGACCGGAATACCCATTGCCGAAATATTTACTGACTGCTTCATCGATACGATCCTCGACGCGGTTCGTCAGCGCGTCGCCGACATTCATATGTTTTCCGGATACCTTGATATTCATGCCACTCCCTTGCCGCACTGGCTCTACTTCGAATCATGGCGGTCAACTAAACGTTGATAGTGTTAGTTTAACGCCGGGATTTGAAAGTTAGAAGGAAAAAAGCTGAAGTTCGCGGACAAATTCGAGCGAAGTGAAAAAACGAGTTAAGTTCTTGATAAAATCGCTCGTTTTTCTCTTCTGCGCTGAACGGAAGAGGTGATGTTCATCGCTTCCCGATATTTTGCGACCGTCCGTCGGGCGATATCGATCCCCCCGGATTTTAATGCCGCCACGATCGCGTCGTCGGACAGAACCTTGTGCGCGCTCTCGTGGTCGATCAGGTGCCTGATCCGCTGCCGCACGGCTTCGGCCGAGTGCGCTTCATCGCCCTCCGTCGCATTGATTGAGGCGGTGAAGAAAAATTTCAGCTCGAAAAGCCCGCGATTGGTCAGCACATATTTATTGCTGGTTACCCGGCTGACCGTTGATTCGTGGAGTCCCGTCACTTCGGCAACCTGTTTCAGGCTAAGGGGCTTCAGATGGGTGACGCCATACGCAAAGAAGCCATCCTGGTGCCGAACGATCTCGGTCATCACCTTGAGGATGGTTTGAGCGCGTTGTTCCAAGCTTCTGATTAGCCATGTGGCGTTTTGGAGACAATCGGTGAAAAACGCCTTTTCCTGCTCACCACGAGCATTGCGCCGGACTTCCGAGCGGTATGTCTGGTTGACGAGCAGCCGTGGCATCGTCTCTAAATTCAACTCGATCCCGAAACTGCCGTCCGCCCTTTCGGTAACCAGAACATCCGGCGCAACGTTTTGGATCGGAGAATGATCAAACGCCCTGGCAGGGCGCGGATCAAGCGCCTTTATCTCGTCCACCATATCCAGCAAATCGTCGAGATCGATTCCGCAAATCCGGCAAAGCGCTTTGTAATCCCGCTGTGCCAGCAGATCGAGGTTTTCCAGAAGCGCGGCCATCGCCGGATCAAGCCGGTTTCGTTCCTTCAATTGCAGAGACAGGCATTCCGCAAGATCCCTTGCGGCAATGCCGGTGGGGTCCAGCCCTTGCAAGAGTTTCAGGGCCTCTTCGAATACCGAAACGTCGAGATCGCGTTCCTTAGCCATTTCCAGAAGCGGTCGCCGGCAGTATCCGTCTTCATCGAGATTGTCGATGATTTCGTTGGCTGCCAGGCGCACCAGAACATCGCATCGGCAGAGCGCAAGCTGTTCCTGAAGATGATCTTTGAGCGTGAGCTCACCGGCAATGAATGCTTCCAGGTCTGCGGCGTCTTCCGAGCCGACACTGAAATCGGTTCCTGTCTGGCTGGCGGAGGGTTGGCTTGGCGAATAGGGCGATGTCTCGTGTCCGCTGGATTCCCAGTCGAAGGCGTTTTCCAGACTGGTGCCCAGGCTTTCCTCCAGCGAGTGACGGCTGGTGTCCAGCTCTAGCGAGACCTCGCTGGCATGCGCGCTATCTTCCCGTTTGCCGTCGTTATCCGAGGTTTGGCTTCGCCGCTCGCCGGCATCCGGCTCGGCGACCTCAAGGAGCGGATTCCGCTCCATTTCTTCCTCGATATATTTGATCAATTCGGCGTGGTTCATGCGAAGCAGCTTGATCGATTGAACAAGCTGCGGCGTCATCGTCAGGTTTTGCGTCTGACGGGCCTGTAATTTGGCAGTTAAGGCCATGACTACTTCGCAAATTGACGGGCCTCAAATCTGGCCCCACTCTTGCTTAGCATACCCTGAGGCGCTTCCTAAAGCGTAAACTGCTCACCCAGATAGGTGCGGCGAACGTCCGTATTGTTAACGATCTCTTGCGGAGTGCCATGGGTCAGTACCCGGCCTTCGTTGATTATATAGGCGCGGTCGATCAGGCCCAGGGTCTCCCTGACGTTGTGGTCGGTGATCAGGACACCGATGCCGCGCCGTGTAAGATGCCTGACCAGTTCCTGGATGTCGCCAACAGCGATCGGATCAACGCCGGCAAAAGGCTCGTCAAGCAGCATGAAGGCAGGCTGGGTCGCAAGGGCTCTGGCAATTTCACAACGCCGGCGCTCCCCGCCCGATAGGGCGATTGATGGCGATTTTCGCAAATGTGAAATATGAAATTCCTCGAGCAGGGCATCAAGCCGCGCGTATCGCAGGTCACGGTCGGGTTCGGAAACTTCGAGCACGGCAAGGATATTGTCCTCAACGCTCAGCCCCCGAAAAATGGAGGCCTCCTGTGGAAGATAGCCGATACCAAGCCGCGCCCGCCGGTACATCGGCGTCTCGGTGATATCATGGCCATTGAGCTCGATACGGCCGGCATCTGCCTTTACCAGTCCGGTAATCATGTAAAAGCACGTTGTCTTGCCGGCGCCATTCGGCCCCAAAAGGCCGACGGCTTCCCCGCGCCGGACGCCGAGATCGACACCCCGCACTACCCTGCGTCCCTTATAGGCTTTTTCCAGGCCTGAGACGAGTAATACGCCTTCGCGCGATTGGGGCTGGCTGGCATCGCCACCGCGCCGCAAGCGTTCCGCCTGAAAGGCGATCAGATTTTCATCGTCGACCGCAAAAGAATGAGGATTCTGCTCAACTTGCTCGGGAACCACCGGTTTCTGTGCAAATGTAGGCGCCCGCTTCGCTCCCCGACGCTTTGCCAAAGCGTTGAAGCGACGCTGGATATTCCTGAACAATTGACCGGGGAATGATGGTTTCAAACTGAACTCCAAAATCGGCCCGGCGGCGGGCCGGCTAAGGTCTCACTATCAGATTTGCGATGTTCGATCCATGCGCCAAAGAAGTTTCGGTCACCCGCTTCCTTGTTGATGAGTTCGATCATTGCTGAGCCGAATTCGGTGTGAATAGCATTTTCACGCGCCCGCCGCTATTGCCGGTGCTGCAGGGGGTGAGATTGGCGGCATTGGTTGCCATATCGATACGAAGCTTACAGCCGGTAAGCACATTTGGACCCTGACTGACCGTGACATTGCCGCTCAGTATCGCGATTTGCGACTGCATGTCGACGCTGGCGGAATCGGCGCTTGCCGTCTGGTCGCCTGAACGCACCGCCACTTTTCCGCTGGCCTCGATTTTGCGGACATTGCCGCCGGGCTGCTGACTTCCGCCTTCTCTCAGATAGAAGACTTTCAATTGTTTTGCCTTGAGCAGCGTGGTGCCCTGAACGACGGATACATTGCCATCGAACATGGCAACGCCCGATTCATCCATGACTTCGAGACGGTCCGCCTCGATCTGGATGGGTTCGTCTGATTGAGCCATGCCCTCGAAAGCCCCGCCGAAGCTCTGGGCATTTGCCGGGTTGCCTGACAGGCCAACCAGCATGAGACCTGCCACCATCGCGATCAGGCCGGAACGGCCCATGACGCTACTGTTCACCGTTATTCTCCGTCGATTGCTGCTGCGCTTTGCGGATCTCTGCCGGATAAAGCACCATGCGGACCCTGTCTTCGAACACGATCCGTTTGCCATTGTCTTCGACCGCCAGTTTCTGAGCTGTAATGGTTGCCTGGTCGGTCCGCAACGAAACCGGCTGATGGGTGATCAGTCGCCCGGCATCGATATCCACGTCGGCGGCCTCCAGATCGATGGTAGCCCCGTCATTGGTGGTGACATTGACCTTGTTGCTGAGCTTCAATTGCTTTGCATCGGCATCGTAAAATCCATTGCCGGCAAGAAGTCGGGCCGAAATATTCTCCTCGAGCGGGAGCGTGGCATCGATATCGACCAACTCGACCTTTGAAGGAGCCGCGGGGTTTTGAACCGCCTCGCGGGCCTGCAGACGGTAGGGGCGACCTTTCGGGTCAACTCCGTTCAGGTCCGGATTGCGCATGACCATACGACCGTTCTCCATGCTGACGCTGCCCGCACCGAAATCCGCTAGGCCGGATCGCGACCAGATATAGGCGCCGATCAGCAATGAGAGGATAAAGACCGCGGCAAGCGGCAAAATGATGCGCAGCATCCGCACTAGGCCGGAATGCCGCCTGGCGCGGTGGAAAGCTGTCAGTTCGCTATCATCCATGCTGTCGCCCGCCCCTGCGGTTCTGCCCCGGGGC
>JAHEHW010000231.1 GCA_024639745.1 Salaquimonas sp.
GTCGCAGGCGCGACCATGTCAAGTTCAGACAGGGAGCGTTCCAGCCGGGCTAGATGCGCTGCGTTATCGATCAGCTTTCCGTCGACAACAGAGGAAACCTCATAAACCCCGTCAGCGAAGAGAAAACCACGATCGAATACGGAAATGCGCGCTTCTTCTTCCGGCAGATACTCGCCGTTTACATAAACAGTTCTGCTCATTTTCATCCTTTTTCGATGTTCCAGTAGACAGGCATGCCCGGGTCGAAAACGGTGACCTCTCCGGCGCCAGTCTGGATTTTATCGGGAAACTTGACCGGCTCGGGCTGACGGACAAGAGAGATTGTGCTCTCGTTTGGCGGCAAGCCATAAAAAGCGGGGCCGTTGAGGGATGCAAATTTTTCCAGGTTGCCGAGTTTCTGTTCCTGTTCGAATACCTGTGCGAGACAGGCAAGCGCATTGGGTGCAGTAAAGCAGCCCGCGCATCCGCAAGGTTGCAGTTTAGCGGCGTCCGTGTGCGGAGCGGAATCGGTTCCGAGGAAGAATTTCTCACTGCCGGACGTAGCAGCGGTCCGCAAAGCACTCCGGTGCTTTTCGCGTTTCGCAACCGGCAGACAATAGTAGTGTGGCCGGATACCGCCGGCGAGGATCGCGTTCCGGTTGATCATGAGGTGATGGACGGTGATCGTTGCCGCAATCCCGGTACCCCCCGATTCCACAAAGCTGACACCGTCCTCAGTGGTGACGTGTTCCATTACGATCCTTAGTTCTGGCAGGCGGTTGCGAAGCGGCGCCAGAACGCGATCGATGAAGACGGCTTCGCGATCGAATATATCGACTTCCGGATCTGTGACTTCACCATGAACGCAGAGCGGCACGCCGGCTGCGGCCATTTTTTCGAGAACCGGCATTACTTTTTCGATATCCCTGACACCACTTGCCGAATTCGTTGTCGCACCCGCAGGATAGAGTTTGACGGCAGTTATGAGACCGTCCCTGAAACCTGCGACAATATCGTCCCCGTCGCTTTCCTCGGTCAGATAGAGGGTCATCAGCGGTTTGAAGAAATCCGCCTTCGGTTTTGCCGCCATGATCCGCTCGCGATAGGCGCTGGCATCGGCCGTCGTAACGACTGGAGGGACCAGATTCGGCATGATGATCGCGCGCGCAAAATGAAAGGAGGTATATCCGATCACCGCTTTGAGCATTTCGGCATCGCGTAAATGAAGATGCCAATCGTCCGGCGTCTTGATGTTGATCCTTGTGTACAAGCGAAATTCCCGGTTTAGCTTCTGCTCCGGTCTTACGCGTGATTTGGACGTATTTCAATTCCGCCTCACGAGAATGATCTGGACTTGCGATGCCGGTCTGAAACAATATGCCGGCCAGACCATCGGGAGGAAACATGTTCACGGCAACCATGCAATTCGGCTTGGGCGAGGAGGTGGAAGCGCTTCGGGAAATGGTGGCCCGATGGGCGCAGGACAGGATTGCGCCGATTGCCCAGGAAATTGACCGCACCAACCAGTTCCCGATGGAACTCTGGAAGGAGATGGGTGAACTCGGCTTGCTGGGTGTGACGGTAGAAGAAGAATACGGTGGCGTTGGACTTGGCTATCTTGCGCACACGATCGTTGTCGAAGAGTTGGCGAGGGCTTCGGCTTCCGTATCGCTATCCTATGGCGCTCACTCCAATCTTTGTGTCAATCAGATCCGGCTGAACGGTACCGGGGAGCAGAGACGCAAATATCTGCCACGCCTTGTTTCCGGCGAGCATGTTGGTGCCCTTGCGATGTCCGAAGCAGGCGCCGGTTCGGACGTCGTGTCGATGAAATTAAGGGCCGAGAAACGCAACGATCATTATCGCCTAAACGGCACGAAATACTGGATTACCAACGGTCCCGATGCCAATACGCTCGTTGTTTACGCCAAGACCGATCCGGAAGCGGGTTCCCGTGGCATCACGGCTTTCCTCATCGAAAAGGAAATGAAGGGTTTTTCCACGTCTGAGCCGTTTCACAAGCTCGGCATGCGGGGATCGAATACAGGCGAGTTGATCTTCGAGGAATGCGAAGTTCCCTTCGAAAACGTCCTCGGCGAGGAGGGAAAGGGCGTCAATGTTCTGATGTCCGGTCTCGACTATGAGCGCGTCGTCCTGTCTGGCATTGGTGTGGGTATCATGCATGCCTGTCTCGATCATCTGATGCCGTATATGCATGAGCGCAAACAGTTCGGCGAATCGATTGGCAATTTCCAACTGATGCAGGGCAAGATCGCGGATATGTACACGTCGATGAACTCGGCCCGTGCCTATGTCTATGCGGTAGCTGCCGCCTGCGACCGCGGCGAGGTGACGAGGCAGGATGCTGCTGCCTGCGTGCTTTATGCTTCGGAACAGGCAATGGTACAGGCGACACAGGCAGTGCAGGCCATGGGAGGTGCTGGGTATCTCGAGGATGCGCCGGTAGCCCGCATCATGCGCGATGCGAAACTGATGGAGATCGGCGCCGGTACATCCGAAATCCGGCGCATGCTGATCGGCCGCGAATTGTTTAAAGTGACAGCATGAAATCGACCTTTCGAATGAATGCGATCGGACTGGTAGCAACGCTAGTTTTGGGACTTGGAGTTGGCGGCGCGCGCGGTCAGGACTTGGAATTCCGATCGGAAATCATCGCAACCTGTTTGCTGACCCAGTCTGGCGAAATGCGTTCGGCCTGTGTGGGGATTGCCGCCAATGACTGCCAGACGATCAATGATGGAGGCGGTACAACAGTTGGCATGGGCTTTTGTTATGGTCGCGAAGCCGAATGGTGGGACGCGCGCCTCAATGATGCCTACAGCCAGCTCATGAAACGCGAGCAGGCCGACGACGCTGAATTTGCCGGCATGGCGAGCGCGCCCGTTAAGGCGCCGGCCTTGAGAGAAATGCAGCGTCAATGGATCGCCTATCGCGATTCACTTTGTGAATACGAAGCGGTGCAATGGGGCGGAGGAACCGGAGCAGGCCCGGCCTATTATGCCTGCCTGGTGGTCGAAACAGCCCGGCAGTATTTCGTGCTAAGCGATCGGTTGGCTAGCTAATGATAAAGCGCATTAGGGAAGAATGACAAAACTCAGCTCCTCCATCTCTCCGCGCTCTGAAAGCTTCGCCGCCAATGAAGCTGCAAATCTGGCAGCTTTGAAAATAGTACGCGAAGCCGTAGAGAAAGCCCGCGCCGGTGGCGGGGAAAAAGCTTGCGAGCGGCATCTGTCGAGAGGCAAGCTCTTGCCGCGCGACCGGGTGGCGAGACTGCTCGATCCGGGCACGCCGTTTCTCGAGATCGGCGCGACGGCCGCTTACGGAATGTATGACGATGCTTCGCCCTGCGCCGGCATGATTGCAGGTATCGGGAGGGTCGATGGCCGTGAGGTTATGGTCGTTTGCAACGACGCGACGGTCAAGGGCGGAACCTACTACCCTATGACGGTGAAGAAACATCTTCGCGCACAGGAAATCGCGTGGCAGAACCATTTGCCCTGCGTCTATCTGGTTGATTCCGGGGGAGCGAACCTACCGAACCAGGCGGAGGGCTTTGCAGACCGGGAGCATTTTGGCCGTATTTTTTTCAACCAGGCGAACATGTCGGCGAAAAACATTCCTCAGGTTGCTGTGGTGATGGGTTCCTGCACGGCCGGAGGTGCCTACGTTCCCGCAATGTCGGATGAGGCGATCATCGTGCGCGATCAGGGAACGATCTTTCTGGCCGGGCCTCCACTCGTGAAAGCGGCCACTGGTGAGGTCGTATCTGCGGAAGAATTGGGTGGCGGGGATGTGCACACCCGGCTTTCCGGCGTTGCCGATCATCTTGCGGAGAATGACAGCCATGCCCTCGCGATTGCGCGCCGTATCGTTGGCAATCTGAACCGGGAAAAACAGTGGCCGGTGGAGCGTCAGACGCAGGAAGAACCGGCCTATGATCCGGATGAACTTCTGGGCGTCGTACCCGCTGATCTAAAAACGCCTTACGATATCCGGGAAGTGATTGCTCGTCTTGTGGACGGCTCCCGTTTCGATGAATTCAAGGCGCGTTACGCGACGACATTGGTCTGTGGCTTCGCCCATGTGATGGGATTGCCCGCCGGAATTATCGCCAATAACGGGATCCTGTTTTCAGAAAGCGCGCTTAAGGGCGCGCATTTCGTCGAGCTTTGCTCCAAGCGAAAGATCCCGCTCGTTTTCCTGCAGAACATTACCGGCTTCATGGTCGGCAAGAAGGCAGAGCAGGGTGGCATTGCCAAGGATGGCGCGAAGCTTGTAACCGCCGTCGCAACGACAAATGTTCCCAAGATCACCCTGTTGGTTGGCGGTTCCTTCGGTGCTGGCAATTATGGCATGGCGGGTCGTGCCTATTCGCCGCGTTTTCTATGGACCTGGCC
>JAHEHW010000232.1 GCA_024639745.1 Salaquimonas sp.
TCCTGCAGGTTAAGGTCAATGATGCGGCCGATGCCGACGATCTGTTTTCGCGCTTGATGGGTGATGAAGTCGAACCCAGAAAGAATTTCATCCAGGACAATGCGCTCAGCGTCGCTAATCTGGATATCTGACCAAACGGAAATTCATCCGGCGTTTCAACTTTCTTAACCGGCTGTAACTACGATTCTCCACAACTTCCGGTTTTCAAAACAGTTTGGGGCAAGTTAGGTGCGAGTCATATTCGAAATGGGCACATCAAACCCGGTTTGCGGAGGTTTTCGCGGATCTGAACAGCGTCGCGCGCCACGCCAGCCAGCGCGTGACGTGAGCGATATCGTGCTCAACGGCAAGGCGGTCGCGTGCGTAGTCGAAAATATTTCGGATCAGGGCGCCATGCTGAAGGTGTCGACATCAGACCTGCCGAAGCGATTTATCATCACGAATTATGCCCGCCGAACCAAAACACTATGCCAGAAGGTCTGGTCTGAGGGCCGTTATGTCGGCGTTCGCTTTCTGAAGCCGCTACGCGAATTCGATTACGCGGATACGGTCCGCTAAGCCGTCATCTGCTCTGATACCGTCATTCATGACGCATTCGGCTGTGGTGCAGGCAGGAATGCTCCGTCTAGCCTCGGTCCGCTTGTACCTCGAGTGCCGGAGGCTCTTTTCATATGCAGGATGTGGAAGAGCAACCATGGTTCCGTCCGTCGAATCGGAAGATCGATCCCACGAGGCGGCGCCCGCTTAAACCTGACGGAACGCCGGATGACAGCGACCGGGTCGAGATAGGGCCAACGGGACTGGCCTTCGCTGCATGGGCGCGGGCCGGCCTTCAGTCCCCTAATCTCGAAGCCATGCGGCTTTATCGAGTCGAGAGAATCGTCGCGGAACTGCGGCGGCGCGATTATGCCGGGCTTCTGTGCTTCGATCCGTTGAACATTCGCTATGTGACCGACTCGACGAATATGCAGTTATGGATCATGCACAATCCCGCAAGAGCGTGTTTCGTATCCGCAGATGGCTATGTCGTTTTATGGGACTATGCCAATTGTGGGCATCTTTCGGCTCATCTGCCGCTTGTTCGTGAAATGCGTTCCGGCGCTTCCTTTTTCTACTTCGTAACCGGCGATCGCACCGAAGAACGCGCGGAAAGGTTTGCGACAGAAATCGATGATCTTCTGAAGGTTCTTGCAGGCAATAACCGACGCCTCGCAATCGATCGCATCGAACCGGTGGGCCTCGAGGCATTAAAGAGACTTGGAATCGAGACCTTCCAGGGCCAGGCGGTGACCGAGATTGCCCGCTCGATCAAGGGACCGGACGAAATCCTTGCGATGAAATGCGCAATGCATTCGTGCGAGATCGCAATGGCGCAAATGCAGCAGGCGCTGCGGCCAGGGATGACCGAGAATGACCTCTGGGCCATCCTGCACGGAGAGAATATTCGTCATGGCGGTGAATGGATCGAGACGCGGATTCTTTCCTCGGGTCCCAGAACGAATCCGTGGTTCCAGGAATGCGGACCGAGAATCATGCAGGAAGGCGATCTGGTCGCGTTCGACACCGATCTCGTCGGCGTGTACGGCATGTGTTGCGATATTTCCCGTACATGGCTTTGCGGAAATATCGAGCCAACCGCAGAGCAGAGGCGTATTTACACCCATGCTTATCATCAGATTATGCGTAACAAGGAGTTGCTTCGGCCTGGTCTCACCTTCCGGGAATTCACTCTGAAGGCCGACCTCGCGCCTGAGGAATTTCGCCACAATCGCTATGGCTTACTGGCGCATGGGGTTGGGCTATGTGATGAATACCCGAGCATCTATTTCCCCGAAGACTACCCGGCCACTGGATATGATGGGGTCTTCCTCCCGGGTATGATGATCTGCGTCGAGACCTATTGCGGAGCGCTCGGCGGGCGCGACGGCGTGAAGCTGGAACAGCAGTTACTCATAACCGAATCGGGTATTGAGGACCTGACAAACTATCCCTTTGAAACCTTCCTGCTTGAGGGCTGAAAGCCGCATTTCTGCCGTTGTTTTGTGCGACCCGCATCACGCCTGCGGGCCTGCGCCCGTTGATCGCCGGTAACGAGGCAAAGACCGGCTGTATTCGAATTCTTGGGGAGCTTTCATGAAAAAAGCGATTATACTGGCCAGCGCCATTGCGCTTGCCTCCTGTCAAACCACGACTGATCCGCTGACGGGTCAGGCACAGCGCAACAACACTGCTGGAGGGGCTGCACTCGGCGCTCTCGCAGGGGCTGCAACTGGTCTGCTGATTGCAAGAGACAAGGACGGTGACGACCGGCGCAATGCCGCACTAATAGGCGCTGGTATTGGCGCTCTTGTTGGCGGTGGCATTGGCAGCTACATGGACCAGCAGGAAGAAGAACTGCGACGGCAATTGCGCAATTCGGGTGTAAGCGTCAGCCGTGCAGGCAATCAGATTATCCTGAACATGCCGGGTAACATCACATTCGCTTCGGATGATGCCGCCCTGAACCCGAATTTCTACAATGTCCTCGATTCGGTAGCGATCGTGCTGGCCAAGTATGAGCGCACATTGCTGGATATCGATGGTCATACCGACAGCACCGGTTCCGAGCAGTACAATCAGGAACTGTCTGAAGCCCGTGCCGTTGCCGTGGGTCAGTATCTCAACCAGCGTGGTATCGATGCTCGTCGACTGAGAATTATCGGTTATGGTGAAACCCGGCCGATCGCGGACAATTCCACGGAATTCGGGCGTCAGCAGAACCGCCGCGTGGAAATCCGCATTTCGCCGCTCCAGCAATAGACTGAAGCGCGACCTGATTGAAAACGGCCGCCGGGTGGCGGCCGTTTCTTTGTTTCTTCCGTTAGTTCAGGGCAGGAGATTGGATTTGCGGTTCAACGGGCACTGATCATCAGGGCGTCGTCGGCTGGTTGCAGATAGGCGATGGTCGTTGCCGGCAGGTCGATGGCAACTTCCATATCCAGCAAAAGGACCTGTGAGCCTTCGACATATACGGCATGGTCTTTGCCGACGAGGTCGAGGCGAATTTCTGAGATATAGCCGTATTCGTCGATAAAGGCGTCGGAAACGACACCTACCAGCTGGCCCTCTCTGGAAATAGCCGGCATGCCGAGCCATGCATCGTTCAATTCGTGCGCCTCTTCGGTTTCGGCGAAATAATTGAATGGATTTTCGGTAGCGGCTTCGGGTGCGGCATAGGCCATAAGGTAACCGCTGCCGGCATAGACCTCGTCGGCTGAGAAAGCTGAGCTTGCACCGGCAAATGCGATGCCTAGCGCCAGGATTGCTGCTTTGATCGTTGCCTGCGGGTTCATGGTTCAAGGCCTCCAGCCATGGGTTCGTTTTGTATGAACCTATTAAGCGGCATTTACCGCGAGGCGAATGTGCAATGCGTCACAGTACAACGATTGAGCGCTTTCGGATACAACCGCGCAGAATGTGAAAGCGCGCCATGCCTGGAGCCTGTGGACGGGCATCCAGGTGCCGTTTTGATGGTGTGAGAATGTCGTTTTTCCGCTGGCAATTCTCTCGTCATAGGCGTAAGCGTTCAATTTATTGAACGGCCATTTTCTGACAGCCGTTCATCGAGGGGCATCCGGCGATGATCGCATTTAACGAACCAGCGCCCGATGTCCGAATTTTTTGGAGAACGAAAATGCAGAATGCACAGGTCGCTGACCGCAGAACCCACGCGATACCGCAGGGCGTCGGCATGATGACCCAGATCTATGTCGACAGAGCCGAGAATTCCGAAGTTTGGGATATCGAAGGCAATCGATATATCGATTTTGCTTCCGGTATCGCGGTGGTCAATACCGGCCATCGCCACCCGAAGGTAATTGAAGCGGTTAAGGCGCAGGTCGACCGGTTCACCCACACTTGCCACCAAGTGATCCCCTACGAGAACTATGTCGGCCTTGCCGAGCGTCTCAATTCGATCGTTCCTGGCGATTTTGAAAAGAAAACGGCTTTCGTAACGACCGGCGCCGAGGCAGTTGAAAACGCGGTCAAGATTGCCCGCGCCGCAACCGGCCGCAACGCGGTGATTGCTTTTTCCGGCGGTTTTCATGGCCGGACCTTCATGGGCATGTCGCTGACAGGTAAGGTTGTACCCTACAAGGTCGGCTTCGGTTCCATGTTCGCCGATGTGTTCCATGCGCCCTTCCCGGTACCGCTTCACGGCGTTTCCGTGGAACAATCGCTCGCAACTCTCGAAACCCTGTTCAAGGCGGATGTCGATCCGGCCCGTGTCGCCGCGATCATCCTTGAGCCTGTTCAGGGCGAGGGCGGTTTTTACGAAGCGCCGCGGGAATTCGTTCAGCGTATTCGTGAAATCTGCAACAAGCATTACATCCTGCTGATTGCGGATGA
>JAHEHW010000233.1 GCA_024639745.1 Salaquimonas sp.
GGTTTCCGTAGAAGTTCCGGCACCTGCTGCAGGTGTTCTGGCGTCGATCGACGTGGAAGAGGGCGATACGGTCGAGGTTGGTGCACTGCTCGGCGCGATCGAAGAGGGAGAGGGTAAAGCCGCTTCGGACAATGGCGGTGCAAAGGAAGAAAAGGCAGCCGGTTCGAGTGCGCAAGAAAAAGCTTCCGAAGTCCCCGCCGCCGGTGCCGACAAAGGAACCGGTCAGACAGAAATGGATCCGTCTCCTGCGGCCCAGAAGCTTCTCAAGGAACGCAACATCGATGCTGAATCGGTCGAGGGTTCGGGAAAGCGCGGCCAGGTCCTGAAGGAAGATGTCCTTAAGGCCGATAGCGGTGCGAAGACGGCCGCTCCATCTCCGGCCAGCGCGCGGGCTCCGTCATCAGGCGACGACGAGGTGCGCGAGGAGCGGGTGAAAATGACCCGGCTGCGCCAGACAATCGCAAGACGCCTGAAAGACGCCCAGAACACGGCCGCGATGCTGACGACCTTTAATGAAGTCGACATGACCGCTGTCATGGAGATGCGCAAGAAGTACAAGGATCTTTTCGAGAAGAAGCACGGGGTCAAGCTTGGCTTCATGGGCTTCTTCACCAAAGCGGTCACTCATGCGCTGAAAGAACTCCCGGCCGTTAACGCAGAGATCGATGGCACGGACATCATCTACAAGAACTATTGCCATATCGGCGTCGCCGTCGGAACCGACAAGGGGCTTGTCGTTCCGGTTGTACGGGATGCGGATCAGATGGGTATTGCCGAGATCGAGAAGGAAATCGGCAGACTTGGTCTTGCGGCTCGAGACGGTCAGCTTTCAATGGCTGACATGCAGGGCGGCACGTTTACGATCTCGAATGGTGGTGTGTACGGTTCGCTGATGTCGACACCGATCCTGAATGCACCGCAATCGGGTATTCTTGGCATGCACAAGATCCAGGAACGCCCAATGGCGATTAACGGGGAGATCAAGATACGGCCAATGATGTATCTGGCGCTTTCCTATGACCATCGTATCGTCGATGGGAAGGAAGCTGTTACCTTCCTGGTCAGGATCAAGGATAGTCTTGAAGATCCGGAACGCCTGGTGCTTGATCTGTAGTCATATGCGCCCGGTGGTTTAGCCGGAATTTGCTTCGGAGGGACTCACCATGTCGATCGAACTTAAAATGCTGCTATACGCAGTGATCCTGCTTCTGGTTCAGCTCGTCTTTCAGGTCGTGGCTGGGATCATTCAGAACGGGCTCGGCTGGGCGTTGAGTGCGCGTGATGAAGAGCCCGATTCTTCTGGTTATGCAGGTCGTTTCGAACGAGCATTCTACAACATGCTGGAGACGTTTCCGGTATTTGCTGCGCTGGTATTGATGGTCGAGGCGACCGAGGCCTGGAGCGCGCTGACGGCGATGGGCGCGCAACTGTATTTCTGGGCACGGGTCTTTTATGTGCCGGTCTATGTGGCCGGCGTTCCGCTTTTGCGGACGCTGGTTTGGGCGGTGTCGCTCGCCGGCATGCTCCTCATCACCTGGGAATTGCTTCGACTGGTAAGCGGATAGGATAATCGGATCATGCATGATGTCATCGTAATAACCGGCGGTAGCCGAGGTATTGGTGCTGCATGCGCCCGACTCGTGGCACCTGAGGCTGAAATGGTTATCGTCGGCTATGCCAGCAATGAAACAGCGGCAGAGAAGGTGGTGTCGGATATTGTTGCAGCGGGCGGCCGAGCACAGGCCGTTCAGTGCGATGTCGGCGACAACGAACAGGTGATCCGCCTGTTCGAGACCTCGGCTTCTCTCGGAAGTGTCACAGGGCTTATCAACAACGGCGGTGTTCTGGATGTTGCTACCCGCGTCGATGCAATAGAGCCGGCGCGTATCGAGCGCATCATGCGTATCAACGTGCTGGGGTCGTTCTTCTGCGCGAGGGAGGCGGTCAAACGCATGTCGATCAAATATGGCGGCAAGGGCGGTGCGATCGTAAATCTCTCATCGGCTGCCGCCACGCTGGGCGCTCCTGCGCAATACGTCGATTATGCCGCTTCGAAAGGCGCAATCGATACCTTTACGGTGGGCCTCGCCAAGGAAGTTGCGACCGAGGGTATTCGCGTCAACGGTGTTCGTCCGGGTATTATCGAGACTGAAATTCACGCTTCCGGCGGCGAGCCGGAACGTGCTCAGAAAATGGCTGCATCGGTTCCGATGCAGCGGTCCGGAAGTGCGGAAGAAGTTGCCGAGGCCATCATTTGGCTAATGTCGGAGAAAGCGTCATACGTTACTGGCGCGACGCTCGATGTGACGGGCGGAAGATAGATTCGAGATAACGGGAATTCAGAATGGCAAACAGTTACGATATGATCGTCATCGGTTCAGGACCTGGCGGCTATGTATGCGCGATCAAGGCTGCGCAGCTGGGCCTCAAGACTGCGGTCGTCGAGAAAATGGAAACCTTCGGCGGTACCTGCCTCAATATTGGCTGCATTCCCTCAAAAGCGCTTCTGCACGCCTCCGAAATGTTTCATGAGGCTGAGCATGGACTGGAAAAGCTGGGTATAAAGGTCAACAAGCCCAAGCTCGATTTCAAGGCGCTGATGGCGCATAAGGATTCGACTGTCAAAGCCAATGTTGATGGTATCGGGTTCCTGTTCAAGAAAAACAAGATCGATGCCTATCATGGGACCGGTACAATCGCCGAGGCCGGGAAAGTGGTCGTCTCCGGCGATGACGGTAGGGAGCAAACGTTTTCCACCAAGAACATCGTGATCGCCACGGGCTCGGAACCGGCGGGCATTCCCGGCGTCGACGTTGACATCGACGAGGAGACCATCGTTTCTTCAACGGGCGCGCTGGATCTCAAGAAGGTTCCGGAGCATCTGATCGTCGTCGGCGGCGGCGTGATCGGTCTTGAGATGGGATCGGTCTGGCAGCGGCTCGGCGCGAAAGTGACGGTCATCGAATTCCTGGACAAGATCCTGGGAGCCATGGACGGTGACGTCTCCAAGCAGTTCCAGCGGATACTGCAAAAGCAGGGTCTTGAATTCAAACTCTCCTCAAAGGTCACCGGGATCGAGAAGACCAAGAAGGGTGCGAAGGTGACCCTCGAACCGGTCAAAGGAGGTGATGCGGAGACGCTGGATGCCGATATCGTGCTGGTTTCGACCGGCCGGCGCGCTTATACGCAAGGTCTCGGGCTTGAGGCGCTTGGCGTTGAAATGAACCGGGACAAGATCAAGACCGATGATCACTGGCAGACCAACGTCAAGGGTATCTACGCAATCGGTGACGTAATCGATGGGCCGATGCTGGCGCATAAGGCGGAGGACGAAGGCTTTGCGGTTGCCGAGATGCTCGCAGGGCAAGCTGGACATGTGAATTACAATGTCATTCCAAGCGTCATTTATACGCAGCCGGAGGTTGCCTCGGTCGGTGCAACGGAAGAGGAATTGAAGAAAGCCGGCACGGCATATGTCGCAGGGAAGTTTCCCTTCACCGCGAACGGCCGAGCACGGGCAATGAACCAAACCGACGGCTTCGTCAAATTCCTTGCGGACAAGGAAACGGATCGGGTGCTCGGCGTCCACATCGTCGGCTACGGTGCCGGTGAAATGATCCATGAAGCCGCTGTCCTGATGGAGTTCGGCGGGTCTTCGGAAGACCTCGGCCGGACGTGCCACGCCCATCCGACGATGAGCGAAGCGGTTCGTGAGGCGGCGCTTGCGACCTTTGCGAAACCGATTCACATGTGATGGAAAAATTGCGTGTAAGCCTCGTGCGTTGGTTTTTCGTGTTCTCCGAGCGATTACCGGTTTTGGCTGGCAGAGGCAGCCCGGACACTGGGCATTGTTACTACCGTGGGTCGGCTAGGTCTTCTCGAAGGTTCTCTGGGGTTTGTTCTGGATCGGTCTTGCAATGATGCTTATCGAGCGGCTTCCCGCGGCACGCCCGCGCCAATAAAAATGCCCGGATCGTCAGATCCGGGCGGAATTTTGAAATATACGCAACGGTCAGCTGAGGAACTCAGCTCGCCTTAGCTTTGTCAGCTTCAGACATAGCCGGCTTTTCGCCAGGCTTTGACATAGCCGTCTGCTCGGGCTTTTTCTTCTCGCTGTCAGCTGAATGATAGGAACATCCGGCCCAGGCTGAGGTTGAGGCAAAGAGTGCAAGTGTCACACCCAAAAGTACTGGTTTCATGGCACTACCCTAGTTAGTTTTAACGGCAATAGCGTACCACGTGATCTTCCAATATCAAAATGTACGCTGAATCCTTGACGGGTCAGCTGTTCTCGTCGACCCTTGTAACGGTATAATCTGCTTTGCGAAGCAGATTGACGAGGCCTTTTTCCCCGGGCAGGTGTAGCGCGCCAACGGCGATGAACGC
>JAHEHW010000234.1 GCA_024639745.1 Salaquimonas sp.
CTAATTCTTTAGCCCATGGTACGCCTATTCGTTTTTTATCTCTCGCTCAGTCTTTTAACCGTCGCGCCGTTGAGTACGGTAGCTCCGGCGCAGGAAACGCCTGCACCCGGTTCTTCCGACGGCGATTTGATTACGCCGGATCAAGAGGGCACGCTGGAAGGAGACGACCTCGAGCAACTCGAGAAACGTGAAACGCAATCCCTCGACACCCTGTTCGCCGACCTTAAGCGACAATCCAACCCCGCGGCGGCCAAACGCATTTCGCGCCTGATCTGGCAGGAGTGGACGGATTCCGGTTCCGATACCATCAATCTGCTGATGAGCCGCGTAAACAAGGTTGCTAAGGAAAAAAAGAACGGTGTTGCGCTCGATCTTCTCGATCACATCATCGTTTTAGCGCCGAATTATGCGGAAGGCTGGAACCGCCGAGCGACCCTTCATTTCGTAATGAAGGAATACGGACGTTCCCTGTCGGATATCGAACAGGTTTTACGGCTTGAACCGCGCCATTACGGCGCGTTATCCGGGCTTGCAAATATTCTTCAAATTCTTGACCGGGAGCGCGAGGCTCTCGAAACTTGGCATCGGGTACTGGAGCTTTACCCGGCCAATGTCCAGGCCCAATCGGCCGTCATCAAACTCGAAGAGAAGCTCTCCGGCAACCGTGCCTGATAGCGCGCCAGTGTAAATCGCAATCGTTCTCCCGCTTACGGCATGAAGATGACCCTGACCCTCATTTCGATTTGTATCGCCGGTCTTTTCGTCGCGAGCAGAGTCATTGTAGCAAAAGTGGAAGAGAGTTTCCCCCCAGTTGGATCATTTGCCGAGGTTGCGGGCGGAAGACTTCATTACGCCGAAATCCCGGCAAGTGACCCATCGCTACCGCCGGTCGTTTTCATTCATGGCGCTTCCGGTAACCTCAGGGACCTTAAGGCGCCTTTGGACGGAAAACTCAGGCGCCACGGTCGCCTGATTTTCGTCGATCGGCCCGGTCATGGTTATTCGGAGCGCGGAGAGAATGATGCGATATCTCTTCCGACGCATCAGGCTGCGAGAATTGCGGAACTGCTAAACTTGATCGAAGCTGAACCCGCCGTGATTGTCGGTCATTCGCTGGGCGGGTCGGTAGCGGCGGCCTTTGCGCTCAACCATTCCGACCAGGCGGTGGGCCTTGTGTTTCTGGCACCGGCTACCCATCCGTGGCCCGGCGGAGAAGTCACCTGGTACTATCACCTCACCACGATCCCCGTGATCGGCTGGGCATTTTCGGAATTATTGGCTGCACCGGCGGGCTATCTTCAATACCGCAATGCGCTCAAGGGTGTTTTCGAACCGAACCGCGTCCCGAGGGACTATCCTGAGCGATCCGGAACGCGTCTCGTTCTGAGGCCGCAAGTGTTTCGTCACAATGCCGATGATGTGACCAGCTTGTATGATGCGGTTCGCAACATGTCGAAGCGCTATCACGAGATTAATCTGCCGACCTCGATCATCACCGGGGATTCCGATGGCGTGGTGCTGGCAGAAATTCATTCGAAGGGGCTGGAAGAGGATATCAGCGGCGCAAAGCTGATTTGGCTTGAAAACACCGGGCATATGCCCGCATGGACCGATGCATCGCTTGTTGCGGACGAAATTCTGAGGATAAGCGAAATTGCGGCATTTGGTAACGGCGTGGCGGACCGGGCCGCACAATCCGCGCGTACCAGGTCTTCCGGTGGTTGATCAGGCGATCTCGACCAGCTCAATATCGAAGGTCAGATCCTTGCCGGCCAGTGGATGATTGGCGTCAAGGGTCACTTCGTCGTCAGTCACCTTGGTGACCGTTACCGGCATAACCTGACCCGAGGGCGTCTGTACCTGCAGTTGTGTGCCGATAGCAAGTGGGATGTCTGTCGGAATGTCGCCGCGCGGTACAGCCTGCATAGCTTGCGGGTTTGGTTGGCCGTAGGCTTCGTCGGCAGCGACTTCGACTTTTTTCTTATCGCCAACTTCCATGCCCGGAACAGCGCTTTCCAGACCAGGAATGATTTGTCCGGAGCCAACAGTGAACTCCAGCGGATCACGGCCCTGCGAACTGTCGAAGGTGCTGCCGTCTGACAGCGTGCCAGTGTAATGTATGCGAACGGTGTCGCCGGATTTTACCTGCGTCATCATGATTCTCCATTAATTTCGGGAAAAGAAAGGTTGCTTTACGAGGCCAGTGCCGCCTGGGTGCTCGTTTAATGCTCACTAATGTGCAACTTAAGTACCAGTACCGGTTTTGCAAATTTCCAGCAGAGTCAAATCGATTTGAATTGAAATAAATCCGCAAAACAGACGAGAGAATAGGTGTGCAGGGCAAAAAATGCCTACTGGCCGAAACTCGATTGCCCGCCTTCGGTCAGGCGAACCATCCAGGAATCGCGGTTGCCGGTATCGATTTCGAAAAACCCTGTCTTCTGATAGCCGCGCTCGAAGCAATCCTTCTCGCCTTCGATCTCGAATTCCTGATTGGCGGTGCACATGAAAATATCTCCGCGCCACTGGCCGCCTCTGTCCGCATCTTCGGCATAGATGTAATAAAAGCGTGAACTGAGCGACCCTTCCAGCAGCGAAGCGCAGGTCTCGCCCGGGATTTGCCACCATCCTTCCGTTTTCCATTTGCTGTCGACGCTGTAGCCGAGGGCTACGCCAACAAGGCTGGGGGTATCGTTACAAACGCGGAAGTCGGATTTGGCCACGGTCGAGTATGCACAAAACAGAATGCCGGCAAGGAGGATGCGATAGAGCAAGGTCAATCTCACGATGCTTAAGCTTGCAGAAAATCTGCCCTGTTTCTTTTCAATGAGGCGGAATTACAAGTCAACGGTTATGAACTCTGCTGCATAAGGTCATCGGCGATCATTGCAGGTTGCCAACCCGTTTAACCACCGACTGGAATCCGTTTCCGCGGTCTTGCATACCAAACTCCCATGAGAATCAGTACGGCCCCACAGATTTGTAAAGGTGTCAGGGTTTCGCCAAACACGACCCAGCCGAAAAAGGCACCTGCCAAGGCTTCAACGAATATGACCAGCGATGAGAAAGCTGCCGACAATGCTCCCAGCGCGAGAGCGAGAAGTCCCTGGCCTCCTGCATGACTGATGGTCCCAAGCGCAAAAAGCGAAGCAGCGCCTCTGGCCGTTTCCGGCAACATGTCATCACCTGACACAATTGCCGTGAGAAAAAGGCAGGCGGTTGTTGCAATGGTTGAAATGAATATCGATTCGCCCGCTCGACGGCGCCGACGCGAAACTCGAACGGCGAGAAAATAGAGACCGAAAAAGATCGATGTCACGAGCCCAAAAAAATCGCCCCAAAGCCGATCGGGCGCAATCCTGAAACTGGAACCAACCAACAAGCCCGCTCCGACAAGGCACAAGGCCAGCCCTATGTAGCTGTTTCTGCCGACCGGCTCACCGATAAATGCATTGGAGAACAGGGCAACCCAAACGGGGGCAAGGGTTGCCATCAGCGTTGCGTTCGCCACCGTCGTGTTGACGATTGAGAGATGCCAGAAAAACAGATCTCCGGCAAACAGAACGCCGGCAACGGTAGTAGCGGGATCAAATTGCCAATCGATTTTTTTTCCGTATCGACGGGTTTCGAAAACTGCCCAAAGATAGAGTATCGGTAGCGCCAGCAAGACACGCCAGAAGGCGCTTGCAAACGGACCGATTTCGGCGGTCCGCACGAATACTGGCGAGATGCCCATCGCGATTGCGCCCGTTATTAGCAGGGTGAAAGCAATCGGGAAAGACAGGTCTGTTGTGGTTTCAGCGGCCGGTTTCAATTGCGGTCAGCCCTCGTGAATACGGTTGAAATGCGCGCGGTGTTGTGACACCCATATCGCCGCGCCTCGCGGCGATTGTAGACAATATCCAGGCCAAGATGACCGAGTTTACTCCGTTCGAGTCGGTTCCCGGCGATCCCACAGCCGGGCTGATACTCCTTTGTGACCATGCCCGCAACACTCTGCCGAAGCGGTATGGCACGTTGGGATTGCCGCCCACGGAACTGGAGCGGCATATCGCTTATGATATCGGGGCAGAGGCGCTGATGCGCGGTCTTGCTGAACGGCTCGGCGCGCCCGGCGTAATAGCGACATTCTCTCGCCTTCTAATCGATCCAAATCGCGGCGAAGATGATCCGACTCTGATCCGACAGCTTTATGATGGGACAATTGTTCCCGGAAATTATCCGCTCAACGAAGAAGGCCGGCAATTCCGGCTTGATGCTTTCTACAAGCCTTATCATGCTGAAATCGGAAGGCTTATTGGCCAATGCGAGGCTGCAGGGATCGTGCCGGCAATCTTTTCGGTACATACCATGACTGACCGATGGCG
>JAHEHW010000235.1 GCA_024639745.1 Salaquimonas sp.
CGATCTCGATATCGCGGCTGAGGGGCACGAGCAAATCGAGGAGGCGCTTCGAAAAACGCCAAAAGTCGAAAAGGTCGTGGCAAGTCCAGCGTTGAGATGCCGAAAACTGGCCATGACAATTGCCGAACGTGACCGGGCGGATTTGCGATTCGACGAGCGGTTGTGGGAAATGCATATGGGCGAGTGGGAAGGCCTTGCCTGGAGCGAAATCGACCGCTCTGCCAGCGAGCACTGGCTTGAGGATCCGATCAGCCGCCCAACCCCCGGCGGAGAATGCTTTGCCGATCTTCAAAATAGGGTCGCCGAAGCTCTGGCTGAAATTGCCGATGAACACGCGATGACGACAGCCGTGGTTTGTCATGCCGGCCCCATTCGCGCGACCCAGATGGCCTGGGAGGCAATCAGTTTTTCCGAAGCCTTCAGCAAGGTGCCCGGCTATGCCGAACCAATGCGTCTTCTGAATCCCGCCTGGATATCACCAACAAGCGAATAGAGCGATGACGGCAGCACACCCGACGATCGCGATCAGGACCAGGCCCGCCCGATCGTAAACCTGAAGACAGCGATCGATATCCGTGCGGTCGATGGACAGCTTCCCTGATGCATTCATATGGGCTTGCGGAACCGTCTTGCCCTGATAAATCCGCGACCCGCCAAGAGCAATATCGCTGGCACCCGCCATCGCAGCTTCCAGCTTACCCGCGTTCGGCGACGCGTGTAAACCCGCATCCCGCGCGGAAATTTGGAGTGCGCGCTTCGCGGAAGCCGGACCGGCACTCAGAAATCCGCCTGCCGCGATACAAATCGCGGCAATTCTCGCTGGCAACCAGTTCGCCAGATCGTCGATCCTCGCCGCCGCGCGACCGAACCACAAATAGTGCTCGTTCCGGTATCCGATCATTGAATCGGCAGTATTGATCATCTTGTAGATAAAAAGACCCGGCAGCCCAAAAAACGCATACCAAAAAGCCGGTGCGACGACACCGTCCGAAAAATTCTCGGCAAGAGACTCTATCGCCGCACGGCAGACCCCCGAGCGGTCAAGATTCGCCGTCTCTCGACCGACGATCATCCCGACCGCTTCGCGTCCGCCAGAGACACCCTTTTTTTCCAGCGCCTCGGCCACTGCGCCCACATGGTCGGCCAGGCTCTTCTGAGCCAGAAGAATCGTCACGGTGACGATCTCTAAAACCCAGCCCAAAGGCCCCAGAACTGAAAACAGATCGGACAGCAACCAGCCCAGAAACCCCGCAAAGCCAATCAGAAGAAAAAGACCGAGTGCGCCTTTCCGGTATTGCAGGCCTTCGCTGTCCGAAGGTCGCCGCAACCATTTTTCCATGAACGAAACACCCCTTCCGAAGGCGACAACAGGATGCGGAACTTTCTGCCAGACCCAATCCGGATCACCGAGCTTGCGATCGGCGAGCAGAGCGAAAAGCAGGATAGTCAGAAACATGGTCGTCATGCCTGCTGCATCCGCAAGGCCTCGTCGAGCGCTTTTGACAAGCGCTCCAGAGATGCTGCATCCGGGCATATTCCAAATCGCAAAGCATCCGGAACCGAACGGAAACAACGAACCAGGATATGCCGCTTAGCCAGTTCTTCGTGGACATGATGCGCATGCGGATGTCTGACATAAACGAATAGTGGCGTTGAACCGGCGACGGCCAGGCCTGCTTGTTCCAACACCTCGAAGAGCTGCCGCTGACCTGCTGCAAGCGTTTCTCGAGTTTCAGCGATCCATGGCCGATTGTTCAAGGCACGCTCACCGATTGCAAGCGCCGGTCCCGAAACACACCACGGACCTATCTGATGCGAGGCATCTTCACAAACCGCCTTCGGGCCGACCAGAAACCCGAGCCGCAAACCTGCCAGCCCGAAGAATTTCCCGAACGATCGCAGAACGAGAGCATTGTCGGGTAATTCAGGGATGATACTGAGCTCCGGCCGACAATCCATAAAGGCCTCGTCAACGATCAGTCTGCCATCGCGGGATGCCAGCGCATTCGCCAAGGCTGTGACTGCATGCGGTTCGAAAATGCGACCGTCGGGATTGTTGGGATTCACGATCACGGCACCATCTGCCGTGTCAGGAAGCAGCCTGCCGTCGAACGGCGAAACCGCGATGCCAGCGGCCCCGAAAACATGGGCATATTCGTTGTAGGTCGGCGAAAGCAGCGCAACATGCGCAGCGCCGGTGAGATTCGGCAAGTACTGGATCACAGCCTGGGTTCCGTTGAACGCAGCAATACCGGCGTGCGCCGGCACCCCGTAATATCCCCTCGCAGCTTCCAGCAGCCTTCGTCGGATATCCTCATCTGGAAGCCTCGACCACGAGTCGGACGGAACTTGCGTGTCAGGATATGGATTGGGGTTGATCCCGGTGGAAAGATCGAGCCAATCGGATATTTCACCACCATATAATGCCCGGGCTTGGTCCAGCCCACCGCCATGTTCCATCGGGCCGCTCACGCTCCGGCCCGATCAATCAAATGCATGTAGGATCCGGTCACCGAGCCACTCTTCAGACCTTGATTGCCGAGATCTGACGACAGCGCATCTTTCACCGTAAAGAGCGGTTCGCCCTCTTCTTTGAGCGCCCTCGTGTAATGAAACTCATGCGCGGAAAGTTTGCACCCCTGCAGCCAGCCCGAACGCCCTTCAAGATGTCGGTACCCTAGGTGCAATTTACGATCCGCGAAGCTCGTATGAAGCTTGAGCAGCCCGGTCATCGGCCAGTCTTTCCCAGTTTCATCCCGCAGAGCCTCGCCCAGCACCATGTAGCCGCCGCATTCGCCATAAACCGCGACGCCGCGTTCCGCCGCAGACTTCATTCCCCGTTTGAAGTTTTCGGCATTGGCAAGAGTTGCGCAATGAAGCTCCGGATAGCCCCCCGGAAGAAAAACCGCATCCGCATCAGGCGTCGGCGACTGATCGGAGAGCGGGGAAAAGAAATCGATATAGGCTCCCGCATTGCGCCAATCGACAAGAAGATGCGGATAGATGAAAGAAAACGCTCCGTCCCGGGCAATCGCGATATGCTGACCAGGTAGTGGAATTCTTGTCGAGCGGTCGGATTCCGAACGGGGAAGCGCTTCGAAAACCTCGACCAGCGCTCGCAAATCAATTGTCTTTTCGATCAGGTCGGCGGCATCATCTATAAAGCCGTCGATTTCGGCGATTTCACCGGCCTGCACCAGGCCCAGATGACGCTCGGGCAATTGAAGCCGCTCATCTCGCGGAACAGCGCCTAGAACCGGCATGCCAAGTGGCTCGATGGCGGCACGCAACATCATCTCATGGCGTTTGCTGCCGACCTTGTTGAGGATGATTCCCGAAAGACGCAAATCCTGCCTATGATCGCGAAAACCACGAATGACTGCCGCAACCGAATGAGATTGCTTGGCGCAATCAATTACCATCACAACCGGCACATCCAGCATCACGGCCAGGTCCGCCGCGCTCCCGGTACCGTCCGCCGCGCCATCGAAAAGGCCCATCATCGCTTCGATCAGCAAGGCCTCGCCAGAACCCATCGACGCAAGCGACCAGACACGATCCCTTCCCATCGCCCAGGGATCAAGATTGAAGGCGGAGCGGCCGGAGGCAATGGTGTGGAAAGCCGGATCGATAAAATCCGGGCCAGCCTTTGCCCCGCGCACGAACAGTCGCTGGCGCTTCAACGCCCTTAGGATCGCAAGGGTCAAAACGGTCTTGCCGCTGCCCGAAGAAGGCGCTGCAAGGACAAGGCCACATCCGCTGATGAAATGTTGCATCAGCCCGCTTCCTGTCTGGACCTCATATCAAGCGGATCAGCTTCAAGTTCACGGCCATCGAGCGCACCGCGCCAATCAAGCGCTTTTCTCAATTTGACGGCATCACCGACAACCACGATAGCCGGAGGCTTCAGACCAGAGGCCTTGAGATCGCCAACCGAATTGCCGAGCGTCGATTCGAGAACGCGTTGCCTATCGGTCGTGGCATCACAGACAAAGGCAACCGGGGTCAATGAATCGCGACCAAAACGCATCAAACGTTCGGCGATATTTGCCCAGTGCTTCATTGCCATATACATGATAATTACCGGCGATCCCTTTGCGACACTCTCCCAATCGACCGCATCGGGCACGACGCCCGTCGCATCATGTCCGGTCAGGAAGGTAACATTGTGATTGATATCACGGTGGGTGACCGGAATACCGGCATAAGCCAAGCCGCCGATACCCGCTGAAATCCCAGGAACGATCCTGAACGGGATCTCGTGCTCCACCAGCGTCAGCGCTTCTTCGCCGCCGCGACCGAAAACGAACGGATCGCCACCCTTCAGCCGGAGAACCCTCAA
>JAHEHW010000236.1 GCA_024639745.1 Salaquimonas sp.
AATACCGAATTTATGAACCGGAGAAGAGATAGTCGCCTTCAGCCTTCGATGATCGGTAGTAAAAAAACCAAAAGATCCTGGGCTAAACCGAATTGATCGACCCACGGCGTAAATACGCCGGGGATCGATCTTGAAAACCCGTTGGCGTTCGATTTCTGAGGACAGCCTCAGGTTAACACGCAGCAAGCGCTTTGACATCTGCAGCTGTTAGTGCCATTCCGCCGATGCCCCACCTATCACGCGCAGTTGGCAGAATTTGCTCGTAGCCTCGATGCACGCAATTGGCTTGAGCACGGAGGCCAGCTCTCCCAGGAACAGCGGTCGAGACCCAACCAGACGCGAAGGATATCCGTTGCCCGCAAGAAAGGCTTGAGCAAGCATCGAAAAATGTTGCGCGTCTCTGAGGAGCGCCGGACCGCCCTGACTGGGTTTGCGGTGTTCTCAGTGATCCCGCTTCGTGCCGGCCATGCCCGCCAATAGATCATCCTTGGCGAGCTGGCCGATGACCTTTCCGTTCTCCTCGATAGCAATCGCTTTTTGAGATCCGATCAACCTTTCCATCCCGTCCTTGATCAGCATGTCGGCCGGCATCGAGTCTTGGGTTTCGCCAGCTACCGGCTTCATCAGATCGCGCGCCCGGAGCACGCCAAGTGGATTCATATGCTGAACGAACTCCGCGACATATTCATTTTTCGGATCGCGGAAGATATCCTGCGGCGTGCCGGCCTGAACGATGCGACCGCCCTCCATGATCGCAATCTTGTTTCCGAGCTTGAAGGCCTCGTCGAGATCGTGACTGACGAATATCAGAGTTCGACGCAGGCGTTCCTGCAACTCGAGTAATTCATCCTGAAGTTTGGTACGGATCAGCGGATCGAGCGCCGAAAACGGCTCGTCCATCAACAGGATTGGTGCCTCGGTGACGAAAGCGCGCGCCAGCCCGACACGCTGTTGCATCCCGCCGGAAAGCTCGCCTACCTTGCGGTCGGCCCAATCGGCAAGACCCACGAGTTCGAGCTGCTTTTCAATCCGCGAATTGGCCTCGTCGTTGCTGACGCCGGCGACTTCCAGCGGCAAACCGACATTCTCGCGGACGGTGCGCCAAGGCAGCAATCCGAACTGCTGGAAGACCATGGAAATATTATGCATGCGCAGCCGCCGCAGCGTTGCTGGATCGGCCTCAGTAACATTGACCATGGAATTGCCGTCGTGAACGCTGACCGACCCGCGAACCACCGGGTTCAAACCATTGACGGCACGAAGCAGGGTCGACTTGCCCGAACCGGAAAGGCCCATGAGAACGAGAATCTCGCCCTCTTCCACATCGATGGAGCAATTGTGTACGCCGAGGATCTGACCGGTTTCCGCCTGGATATCGCCACGCTCGCGGCCTTCGTCCATCAGGGGAAGCGCGTCCTGTGGGCGGTCGCCAAAGACAATCGAAACATTCTCGATCTTGACGGTAGCGGTCATCGCTTAGTCCCTATGTTGAGGATACGATCGAGCATGATCGCGACGACAACGATCACAAATCCGGACTCGAACCCGAGCGCGGTATTGACCTGATTAAGCGCCCTCACGACCGGCACACCGAGACCATCGGCGCCGACGAGAGCGGCAATGACCACCATGGAAAGCGAAAGCATGATGGTCTGGTTGAGGCCGGCCATAATCTGTGGAAACGCGTAAGGTAGTTCCACCTTGTAAAGCGTCTGGCGTGGGGTTGCTCCGAACGCACGGGCCGCTTCCAGCAATGGTTGGGGGGTTGAACTGACGCCCAGATATGTCAGTCGGATCGGAGCAGGCACGACAAAAATCACCGTGGCGATCAATCCCGGCACCATTCCGATTCCGAAGAACACGATTGCCGGAATGAGATAGACAAATGTCGGCAGGGTCTGCATCAGGTCGAGCACCGGACGCAGCGCAGTGTAGAGTCGCGGACGGTGAGCCGCGGCGATGCCGATGGGAACGCCGATCGCCATGCAGACGACACAGGCCGACAGAACAAGTGTCAGGCTTTCAGTCGTTTCCTCCCAATAATCCTGGTTGAGAATGAACAGAAAGCCGAGGAAAACGAAGAGACTGGTTTTCCAGCTACGCTGCAAATACCATGTGATGGCAACGAAAACCGCAATCACGATTAGTGGATGCGGTGTCTGCATCACCCAAAGGATTGCGTCTATCAACGAGTCCAGCGCGTGGTCGAGACCATCGAAGAACCAGCGGCCATTAGCTTGCAACCACTCGAAAATAGCCTTGGCGGTCTTGCCGACCGGAATCTTGTTATCCGTCAGCCAATCCAGCATTGATCATGTCCCCGGAATTGAAAAAGCCCCGAACCGATAAGCCCGGGACTGGTTTTGTTGATCGATTACTCGATGGCCGCTTTGACGGCTGCCATGGCATCTCCGCCATCTCTGGTCGTTACGCCAGAAAGCCAACCGTCCAGTACGCCCGAATTGGCTGCAAGCCATGCCTTTGCAGCATCCTGCGGGTCTTCGCCTCCATCCAGGATCGAACCCATGATCTCGTTTTCCATGGCCAGAGAAAATTCCAGATTGTCGAGAAACTGCCCGATATTCGGACAATCCTCTGAAAGACCTGCACGGGTATTGGTGTAAACCGTCGCGCCACCAAGATTCGGACCGAAAAAGTCGTCGCCGCCCTGCAGATAGGTCATATCGAAATTGGCGTTCATCGGATGCGGCTCCCAACCGAGAAAGATGATCGGCTCGTCGCTTTTCACCGCACGGTCGACCTGCGCGAGCATGCCCTGTTCGGAGCTTTCAACAACTTCGAAACCGGAAAGGCCGAAGGCATCCTGGTCGATCATATCCTGAATAAGACGGTTGCCGTCATTGCCGGGCTCGATGCCGTAGATCTTACCTTCCAGCGCGTCTTTGTGGGCGGCAATATCGCCAAAACTGGAGATACCCAGCGCGGCGCCAGCGGCATTGGTGGCAAGTGTGTATTTTGCACCTTCGAGATTAGCGCGCAGCGTCACCACGGAACCCTCATCACGATAAGGCGCGATGTCACCTTCCATGGTCGGCATCCAGTTGCCGAGGAACACGTCGATATCGCCTTTTTTCATCGAAGCATAGGTCACCGGCACCGACAAAACCTTGATGTCGGTTTCATACCCGAGAGCATCAAGCACGAGCGTCGTAGCCGCTGTCGTTGCCGTGATGTCCGTCCAGCCCACATCGGAAAAAGTGACGCTTTCGCACTGCGCATAGGCGGAAGTCGCCATGCCGAAAGTGAGAAGAGCTGCGGCGGTAATGCGTTTCATGTCCTGAACTCCCTGAGACATTTCGTTGAAATATAGTTGATTGACTAGTCAAACAATCATCTTTAGCTGACTATTGCAACCGTTCGGAACGAGAGATTAGCCGATGAGCGTGCAACCGCAAAGACGGGATCAATTGGTCCGCGCCGCGATCCTGGAAATCGGAACAACCGGCTCGCTCGATGTGACCGTCGGAAGCATAGCGAAACGAGCCGGTGTCTCGCCGGCGCTCGCGTTTCACTACTTCGGCGACAAGGATCAACTCTTTCTGGCGGCAATGCGTCATATATTGACGATTTACGGCGATGAAGTACGTGCCGCGCTCAAGCGTGCCTCGTCTCCCCGCGAGAGGTTGGAAGCCGTGATCGGAACAAATTTCTCGCCGATGAACTTTCGCCAGGAAGTCATATCCGCATGGCTGAATTTTTATGTCATGTCGCAAAGTTTCGGTCCGGCCTTTCGGCTTTTGAACATCTATCACCGGCGACTTCATTCAAACCTAGTTCATGAACTGAAAGCCCTCGGGGTGTCAGATCCCGGGGCGATCGCAACACGCATAGCCGGTCTGATCGACGGTCTTTACCTGCGAAATGCGATCAACCCGAGGGATACGACTGCCAGAAGCGCATCAGCGCATGTGCTTGCGGCGCTCGAAAAGGAAATAGGTGAGTTCCAATGAAACAGCCCAATATTCTCATTCTGATGGTCGACCAGCTGAACGGCACGCTGTTTCCGGACGGTCCCGCCGACTGGCTACACGCCCCTAACCTGAAACGCCTTGCGGAAAAATCGGTTCGTTTCGAGAACTGCTACACCGCCTCGCCGCTCTGCGCGCCCGGTCGCGCCAGCTTCATGTCCGGCCAGCTGCCATCCGTCACCGGCGTTTATGACAACGCCGCAGAATTCCCATCCGACCTGCCGACCTATGCGCACCACCTGCGCCGCGCTGGTTATCAGACAATCCTCTCCGGCAAGATGCATTTCGTCGGACCGGATCAGTTGCACGGTTTCGAGGAACGCCTTACGAC
>JAHEHW010000237.1 GCA_024639745.1 Salaquimonas sp.
TGTCAGCGGAGAAGAGCTCGAGGCGGTGAAGCGGCAGATCCGGTCCATCAACCCGATGGCCGAGATCATGGAGGCGAGTCGGGCGGACGTGCCACTCGACAGCATATTGTCCCGGCGCAGGTTCGATCTTTCCAGAATAACGGAAATCAAGCCTGAATTCCTGTATGGCCATGATGACCACGACTGCGGGCCGGACTGCGATCACGAACACCACAATCATGGGCACGGACACCATCGTCACGGCAATCTGGACGAAAGCATTCATGGCAATAGCGTTGGTACGGTTTCACTTCGAGCGGGAGAGCTCGATCCTGAAAAGTTCTTTCCCTGGATCCAGAAAATCTCGCAAATTGACGGGCCGAATATCCTGAGGTTGAAAGGAATCCTTGCCTTAAAAGATGATCCGGAGCGCTATGTTCTCCAGGGAATCCACATGATCCTCGAAGGCGATCATCAGCGTGAATGGCGAGCAGACGAAGCTCGGGAAAGCCGTCTCGTATTCATCGGCAGGGACCTTGATCGCGAAAAACTCGAGCGTACCTTCTCCGCATGCGCTTCCGGTTCGGTTGGGTCTCAGAAGGATCATGCATGACCAAGAGAGTGCTCGTCGTTGGTGAAAATGGCGGGATGGGCCGCGCGATCACTGAACGCATGATAGAAGTAAAAGATATCGCGGACTTGGCATTCCTTTCCATCGACCTTTCCAACTGTGCCTGTGTGACCGAGATGAATGGCAGGCCGTACCGGTGAGGGTGCAGCAGTAGTGAAAATCGAAACGCTAGAATCCGGTAAATCCGATGGGGATTACGTAGAGGCGGCAGGCTTCCTCGGCCAAACAGCCTATTTCGCCAGGGCTTCCGGTATTGTTTCGTATTCAGGGGACTCCCAAACCGAAGCGAGGCTGCATGACGGTCTGCTGGCGGCCATTTCGACGCCCGATGGAAGGTTTCTGATCTCAGCCGGTGAAGACGGGCGCCTGATCAAGAGTGCCGCAGACGCTAGTGCTGCGGTGCTCGCGGAACGCCCGGGATGGTGGATGGATCGGATTGCCGTGGGTCCCGGGAATGCCATCGCCGTTTCGGCCGGTAAGAGGGCGCTCGTCATGCGGGACGGCAACCTGGTGCGCGAGATTACCTCTGAGCGGTCGATTGAGGGGCTTGCCTTCGCGCCAAAGGGTTTGCGTCTCGCGTTCGCCCGGTACAATGGCGTCGAACTACATTGGGTAAGCCGAGAAACCGAACCGGTTTTTGTTGAACGGAAGGGCGCGCATCTGTCAGTCGCTTTTTCGCCGGATGGCCGGTTTCTAGTTACGACCATGCAGGAAAACGCGCTTCATGGCTGGCGACTCGCGGACGGCAAGAATATGAGAATGAGCGGTTATCCCGCCAAGGTTAAATCGCTGTCATTTTCGCACAAGGGCAAATGGCTCGCTTCCTCCGGCGCCCCGGCAGCGATCGTTTGGCCGTTCTCCGGAAAGGATGGGCCGATGGGAAAAGCTCCGAAAGAGCTTGGCTCAATGGGGTCCGTGATGGTCACCCGGGTCGCATGCCATCCCGGAGAGCAGGTTGTTGCAATTGGCTACGAGAACGGCATGATCGCTGCGGTAAAGATCGATGACGGACAGATTGCGATGCTTCGCCAGGAAGACGGTTCCGAATTGACAGCGCTTGGCTGGGATAGTGATGGCAAATTGCTTGCGTTCGGTTGCGCAAACGGGAGGGCAGGTATCGTCGATCTAGCAGGTTGATATACGGCACCGATTGTTCATTTTTTTACCGGTAATAAGGGAAAATTCAAATGGATACCCTGACGCGCATGAAGGCTTTCATAGAAGTCGTCGACAGTGGCGGCTATTCGGCCGCCGCGCGTAAAATGGGTCGATCCAAGGCTCTGTTATCCAAATATGTCAAAGAGCTCGAGGATGAGCTCGACACGCTTTTGGTGAATCGAACGACACGGCAGTTGTCGCTGACAGAGGCAGGCCAAAGCTATTACGACTCTGCTGTTGATATCCTTCAACGCGTCGAAGATGCCAATGATGCAGTTCGGGAAAGTTCCAAGGGCGTCAAGGGAACCTTGCGGATCACAGCGCCACGCTCTTTGGACGCCATCGAGTCGGTATTGCCTATCGTTTCGTTTGCCAAGACATATCCGGAAATCAAACTGATCGTCGATCTCGATGACCGGATGGTGGATCTCGTCGAGGAACGCTACGACGTGGCTATCCGCGGCGGCATGCTTGAAAATTCATCGCTCATCGCGCGACGTTTAACGGCGAACCGGATCGTGCTTTGCGCCTCGCCCGACTATCTGGAAAAGCACGGTAATCTTGAGCATCCGTCAGAGCTGGAGGGACATGCCGCTATCGTCGATACCAATTGGAAGGGTAGAAACAACTGGCCATTCGTTGACAAATCCGGTGAGACGTTTACCCAAAGCGTCAGAGCCGTACTTGAAGTCAACGCCCCGGAAATGAGCAAACGGGCTGCTCTGGCTGGTCTCGGCATTACGCGGGTGCCTGAATTTGCCGTTCTTGAAGAGCTGGCGAAAGGGCGGCTGGTATCCATTCTGGAGGGTTTCATGCCACCCGGCTCCGATTTCTATGCCGTTTTCGCGCATCGCCGCCACGTATCCGCCAAAGTCCGCGTGTTTATCGATTTCATGACCGATTGGTTCAAGAAACGAGATGGGTCTACGATGGTATAGAAAATGCGAATTGCGGGTTTTGGGGAATTGGCGGTGAGTGCAACGGGTGTGAAAAAAGGTAAGCATGTCGCCAGCGTCCTGGCGCTTGTGACATCGCTCATCGCAATTCCATCTCAAGCGGCTGCGCATCCGCATGTTTTCGTCGAAGCGAATCTTGAAGTCGTGCGCGACGACTCGGGCCTGATCACCGAAATTCGACATGTCTGGCGTTTTGACGAAGTTTTCAGTTCGACCGTTTTGCTCGATTTTGATGAGAATGGGGACGGCGTGCTTGATAAGCGTGAACTTGATATTGTGGCATCAGAGACGAAGCAGTCCCTCGCGGAGTACAATTTCTTCACCGAAATTCGCAATGCGGGGCATGGTGTGGACGTCTATGAGCCAGAGCCGTATATCGTCGACTACGTCGATGGCCAGATCCTAATGATAATGGCGATGGAACTTGTTACACCAACCGCTGCCGATAACGAGTTTAAAATATCGGTATCGGACCCGACCTATTATGTCGCCGTTGATCTTGTGGGAGAAAACGCTGTTCATATGAGCGGCAATTCAACAGATTGCGAGCATGAGATCGAAAGACCGGATTTCGATGCCCTTCTCGCGCGCGATCAGCAGACGCTGATTGACCGTTTTACCCAGAGCGAAGAAACCTTCGTTGCGACGGATGAGTATCTGACATGGGTTCACTTTCGCTGCGCCTGAATCCGCTTCCGGTCGGTGACGCAATTCGCTTGATTGGCGTCTTGGCTGGAATTGCGCTGTTTCTCTCAAGCAAAGACGCATTTGCACAAAATTCACTCGGAATCGGAAGGCCGGAACAGGTAATTGAGCCTGAGGGGTTTTTTGCCGGATTTCTATTTTGGGTGCAGGAGCAGCAACGTGCATTCTACCGGTTGATGACCGATGCGCTGAAACTGATCAGGAATGGTGAAAGTGGGTTCTGGTGGCTTACGGGTCTCAGCTTTACCTATGGCGTTCTTCATGCTGCCGGTCCGGGGCATGGCAAGGCTGTCATCTCTTCCTATATGCTTGCCAACGAGACGCAACTCAGACGTGGCGTGTTGCTGTCATTCGGTTCGGCGATGCTGCAGGCGACGGTAGCCGTTATTGCGATCACTGCGCTGGTTCTCCTTCTTCGTGGTCTGGGTCTCAAGCAGGGCACACTCACCTTCTATCTTGAGGTTGCGAGTTACGCAGCCGTTACGGCGCTCGGTCTATGGCTTTTCGGGCGCAAGCTTATGACGCTTTTCGCGGGCAGGACGCCCTCCTCCACCCATGACCATGCCTGTAATGGGGATCATGATTCTGAGCACAACGATCATGATCATGGCGTATGTCCGTCATGCGGCCATGCTCATATGCCCGCACCCGAGCAGATCGGTGGCAAAAGTTTCACCACCAGAGAAGCATGGTCAGCCATTCTCGCCGTTGGCCTGCGGCCATGTTCGGGCGCGTTGATCGTGTTGACCTTCGCCTTCCTGAACGGTCTTTATGCTGCCGGAATAGCCTCAGCCTATGCAATGGCAATCGGCACCGGCATCACCGTTGCGATCATCGCTACCGTTGCCGTAATGGCCAAGAACACGGCTTTTCGAG
>JAHEHW010000238.1 GCA_024639745.1 Salaquimonas sp.
TCTCAAAAGCAAACACACCGGTCCTGCTGGGCTTTGAAGACGTTCTCACGATCCTTCGGGACCAGAAGCCGGGTTTGATCCTGTGCGGCGATGGCATTCCGATGCTGAATATTCCGGAGATCAAGGGTTTTGATGTCCGGGATACCTCCGGAGTCACGGCGATCGCTGCGGTTGCGCAACTCGGTGCTTCGAGTTCGATAGACGATTCCAAGCCGGTGCCCCTTTACCTGCGGGAACCCGATACCAAACCCCAGACGGGTTTCGCTGTCGAACGCCTCAGTTGAGACGGATATGTTTGGCCTTGATCTTCGCAGCCGGAACCCATGGCAATATGTTGCTATGGAAAGCGATGACTTGCCGACCTGCGCGGATATCCACGAGGAGAGCTTTTCGCCTGCCTGGACGGCCGGTACGATTGCAAGCCTTTTGAATTCTCCCGGAATGCGCGGATTGGTGGCGCTGAGAACCGGCAAGAAGAAGAGGCAGGTGCATGGCTTCATCCTATACCGAGTGGTTGCGGATGAGGCCGAGGTCATCACAATCGCCACTGCTCGCCGGGCGAGGCGCAGAGGCGCCGCAAAGGAACTGATGCTGGCCGCGATCCGGGACTGTCTTACCGACAGGGTCGTCAAGATCTCGCTTGAAGTCGACGAAGGAAATCTTGCTGCGCGGATGCTTTATGCCTCGCTCGGCTTTCGCAAGGCCGGCGAACGGAAAGGTTATTATCGTTCAGGCGCCAATCCGGAAGCTCAAAGCTCGACAGCGTCGGTTTCAACCAGTAAACCGGTCAATCCCGAACCGGGCAACGCCCTGATCATGGTGCTTGAACTGACGGGCTAGCGTGAGCTGCAATCCGCTGCCAGGTCTTTAATTAATTGCCGGAATGGATACTTGGTCGCCAATCTTCGCATCGTATTGATCCTTTTCCTGCTGGTCGTCATTACGCTGCTGATGGCGCCCTTCCAGTTGCTTGCCATGCGCCTGAAGCCGGCATGGTCGAGAAGATTGCCGATCGTCTGGCACAGAATTGCATTACGCCTGATTGGAGTGAGGGTCCACCGACACGGGGAATTTTCGGAAAAGCGACCGCTGATGCTGATCGTCAACCACGTCTCATGGGCTGATATATTGATATTGGGGAGCCTCGGTGAATTGTGTTTCATCGCCAAGAACGAGGTGCGTAGCTGGCCAGGTATCAGTTGGCTGTCGAGAATGCAGCGCACGGTTTTCGTGGATCGCGAGCGCAGGCGCGACGCCGGGATTCAGGCAGAATCAATCGCCGCACGCCTTTTGGAGGGCGACGTGATGGTGCTTTTTGCCGAAGGAACCACCGGCAACGGCACGCATTTGCTCCCTTTCAAGAGCGCCTTGATGGCAGCACCGCAGATGGCGCTAAAGCAATCACATCTTCATGAAGTCCACGTGCAGCCGGTAGCACTGGCATACAATACGCTCCATGGGATGCCGCTTGGCCGCTACCACCAGACTTATGCGTCGTGGCCAGGCGACCTTGAACTATTGTCGCATCTGATGAATTTCGTGCGCCAGGGCGCTTTCGACGTGGATGTCGGATTTGGCGGAGCTTTTCCGCTGACGGAAGATTCGAGACGCAAGGAAGCGATGGATCATTGCTATCGGGCGGTCCGGGAACGCTTCACCAGGCTGCGCCGCCTCTATCACCGCGAAGCCTGACTTCCACGCTCAATGCCTGCCTGCTTGCAGTTATGGGCTTCGACCGCTAGAACCTCGAAAATCTCCAAACCATGGCGGACGCAATGAGTGAGTTTTCTACAACTGAAATCACCGCGGGTGACGAAGACCTACACAGCACGGCCGTTCCGGGCAATTCGAGAAAGGTATTCATCAAGACTTATGGTTGTCAGATGAATGTCTATGATTCCGAACGGATGGAAGATGCCCTTTCCGGCGAAGGCTTCGTCCAAACCAATAGCATGGAGGAAGCCGATCTCGTTCTCCTGAATACCTGCCACATCCGGGAAAAGGCGGCAGAGAAGGTATTCTCCGAAATTGGACGTATCCGGCAATTGAAAGAGCGCCGCGCCGGGACCGGCAAGCCTTTGACACTTGGTGTGACGGGGTGTGTCGCGCAAGCCGAGGGCGAGGAAATCATGCGACGGGCGCCCGCCGTCGATCTCGTTGCGGGTCCTCAGACCTACCATCGTCTCAACGACATGGTGTCAAAGGCCGCAAGTGGCGAACGGGTGATCGCCACTGAATTCGAAATCGAGCAGAAATTTGCCCAGATGCCGCAGATTGAAAGGCGATCTGCAATCGCGAGAGGTGTTGCGGCATTTCTGACCGTACAGGAAGGCTGTGATAAATTTTGCACTTTTTGCGTCGTGCCTTATACTCGCGGCGCGGAAGTATCACGCTCACCAGCGCAGATCATCGAAGAGGCAAAACGCCTCAGGGATGCGGGAGTGCGCGAAATCACGCTTCTGGGTCAGAACGTCAATGCATGGGCCGGAACTCTTGAAGGGCGATCACTCAATCTTGGCGAGCTGATTTTCGAGCTTGCAGAAATCGACGGGGTCGAACGGTTACGGTACACAACCAGCCATCCCATCGATATGCATCCCGAACTGCTCACTGCGCATCGGGACGTCAAAAAGCTGATGCCTTATCTACATCTTCCGGTTCAGGCCGGCTCGGACAGAGTTCTGAAAGCGATGAATCGTCACCATACGCGCGCGGAGTATATCGATCTGATCGCGGCAATTCGGGAAGCCCGACCCGACATGGCGATTTCCGGTGATTTTATCGTTGGCTTTCCAGGCGAGACCGATGCCGACTTCGAAGATACAATACAGGTCATCCGCGAAGTAACTTACGCCTCGGCTTTTTCATTCAAATACAGTCCACGGCCCGGCACACCCGGAGCCGAGCTCGATGCGCAGGTGCCAGAGACGGTCAAAAGCGAGCGGCTGCAAGTCCTGCAGGATCTGCTCAAAGAGCAGCAAATCGCTTTTAACAAGGCCTGTGTCGGGAAACAGATGGATATCCTTCTTGAAAAACGCGGACGCAAAGACGGTCAGCTGATCGGTCGTTCACCATGGCTTCAATCCGTTGTCGTCGATGGCGAACCAGAGGAAATCGGCCACTTCATCCGAGTAAGGGTTACCCATGGTGGCCCTGCTTCGCTGCTTGCCGAACGTGCGTAAAATCATCAACAGATGATGATGGCTTGATCAGTCCAATTGAGTTGAGCGGGATCGCCAACTCATGTAATGCTTCGCAAAAGGCCGTTCACCTGAACCACCCGCAGAGAGGCGTGCTTGAACATTCCGTCACCACCTCCAGGAAGAACAGACGCTCCAGAGATTAAAGCGTCTGAACGGATAACGCTCAGTTTCGGAGACAACAAACTAGCCGGCCTTCTGTTCGGCCAATTCGACGAACATCTGGCCATGGTTGAAAATCTCCTTGGCATAGAAGCGGCCGCACGCGGCAATGAAGTGATCCTTTCCGGCGAGGAAAGCATGGTTCAGCGGGCCAGGCTTGCTCTCGAGCATCTTTACGACCGGCTTGAAAAAGGCGAGCCCGTCGAAAAAGGCGATGTTGCCGGCGCGGTGCGTATGCTGCTTGCGGAAGATCAATTGTCATTGCCGACGCTAGACGATGGCGGCGGACGCCTCGCAATGGCGCAGATCGGCACGCGCAAACGCGTCGTCCAGGCGCGCACCCGGACGCAGGACAAATATATTCGGGCCATGGACGCCAATGAGCTGATATTCGGCGTCGGCCCCGCCGGTACTGGCAAGACTTACCTTGCGGTCGCCTATGCCGCTTCGCTTCTGGAGCGAGGCGCAATTGACCGTATCATCCTATCGCGGCCCGCCGTCGAGGCCGGCGAACGTCTGGGCTTTTTGCCAGGCGACATGAAGGAGAAGGTCGATCCGTATCTGAGACCCCTTTATGATGCGCTTTACGACATGATTCCCGGCGACAAAGTGGAGCGGGCGCTGACATCCGGCGTGATCGAAATCGCTCCCCTCGCCTTCATGCGCGGGCGCACATTGGCGCATGCTGCGGTCATCCTCGACGAGGCGCAGAACACCACATCAATGCAGATGAAAATGTTTCTGACCCGGCTCGGCGAGAATTCGAAGATGATCGTTACTGGAGACCCAAGCCAGGTCGATCTGCCATACGGACAGATTTCAGGGCTCGTCGAGGCCCTTTCCATTCTTCCTTTTATTGATGGCGTGGAGAAAATCGCGTTTTCCGCTGCGGACGTTGTGCGCCATCGCCTGGTTAC
>JAHEHW010000239.1 GCA_024639745.1 Salaquimonas sp.
TGATCGCCGACAGATATAGCAGGATCAGCGTGCCGAGAATGAGTAACAGGAGACCGGCGCCGCCAAACAGGTGGCTTGGCCGTGTCGAGAAACGGGTCAGCGTCACAACAGTAACGAGATCGAGCAGTCCCTTGAAAAGGCGGCCGACGCCATATTTCGAAACGCCGTATTTGCGGGCGTGGTGCTCAACGACAATTTCTCCGATGCGATAGCCGTAACTCTCGGCCAGGACCGGTACGAAACGGTGCAGTTCGCCATAAAGCTCGATCCGGTCGAAAATTTCCCGGCGATAGGCTTTGAAACCGCAATTGAAATCGTGGAGATCGATACCCGTCACCCAGGCTGTAATCTTGTTGAATATGCGGGAGGGCAACGTCTTGTCCCAAGGGTCATGTCGGCGCTTTTTCCAGCCTGAAATAAGATCATAGCCCTTTGCGAGCTCTTCGACAAAACGCGGTATTTCCTTCGGATCGTCTTGAAGATCGCCATCCATCGTAATGATGGTGTCGCCGGTTGCGTCTTTGGCGCCGATCGACAAGGCGGTAGCCTTGCCAAAGTTTCGTCGCAACCTTATCCCCCTTACGGCCTTGTTGTCCTTTGCCAGCTTAGTGATCGTTTCCCAACTTGTGTCCGTGCTGCCGTCATCGATGATGATGATTTCAGAAAGCTGCAGGTCGTGCTTCTCGCATGTATCAGTCACGCGTGCGATCAGTTCAGAAAGACTTTCGGCCTCATCCTTTACGGGCACAAGTATGGTGAGGGCGGATGAAATCTTGTCTCCGTCAGCAGGTTTTTTCGTCGTCGACCGGCGCGCGATGGATTTTCCAGACGCATTCGCGCTCTTGTTTTGTTTCACCGGCATTCGCCATTCCCATTCTCGTAGACACGATAGGCATATCTCATCGTTCGGTCAGATAGCCCCCGCAATCTCAAATCCGTTATCTGCTCTTTATAGAATTCCTTTGGCTTACCTGAAAGCGTGTCTGTCAGAAACGACTCGAAATCGGCCCAGGTGCCTGGCTTTATCGTGCGCCCATCCTTCAATTTCTGCACGAAAACGCAGTTTCCGTCTGTCATCGAAGGTTCTGACCAAAATCGAAACGACTGCTCCAGATCGGCAATTCGCGCTTCGGGAAATTGAACCCGCAAGTTGCCGCCGAGATGATGATCTTCAACGACGATTGTGCCGTGGCCGTCGAAGCCCGCTTGTTTCAGTTCTTCGGCGAGGTCCGCAACAGGTATATGCGTTCGACAGGTATCACATTTGAAGGGCTCGACCGCGAAGGTGGTAATTCGCGCGATAAAACTGATAGCCACCACGACCGCTACCCAGGATGCCATGTATTTAATCTGCTGGTCGCCGGGTTTGCGTTCTGCGATCAGCGCGAAGAACAGAATCGTAATCGGGTACAATGCGGGTTGAAGCATTCTCTCGGTCACGGCTTCCGCGCCGAACGCAAGCACGATCGCTAAAAAGATCACACTGGCAACAATCATAACCCGGAACATCAAGGTGATATCCGAGGAAGCCGCCCTTGATGCTGCAGAAACCGGGGTAAGAAAATACCGATCGAGAGATGTCCAGAAGCATGCGATTGCCAGAAGGGCAAACGGCAAAGGATAGACGAGAAATATCCCTAGAGCTTTTGCCAACGCGCCTGCCAGATTTGCGATCGAAAAACCGTCTTGCGCTCCGATCGCGCTTGCCACGCTGTCATCGGACTGACCACTCCAGTAGATCGTCGAGTAGACCGTTGGAACGGTAAAGATCAGCAATATGCCTGCGGCGACCAGAAATTGCGGTTTGAAAACCACGTTGCGTCGCAAGTCTGGATTTGCGATGGCGACTACCAGCAGCGACATGAGGAAGATCACGAAGTTCCATTTGCCGAGGAGTCCAATTGCCGATGCAAGGCCGAGCAGCGCGTACCATTGCCATGAGGGCGAGCGGTTTATCCGTATCGCCGCGTACCAGGCAATCGCCAGTCCAACCGCCAACATCGTCGTATGCGTCAGGTCGTGATGCGAGTAGACACCGTAGACGTAGACCGTTGCCAGGCCATAAGTCGCCAAGGCGGAAAGCCGCTGATCCTCGATCAGAAGCCGCGCGGTCCAGTAGGTGAACAGATAGATTAATGCCAGAAGCGCATACCGGATCAGGCTGATCGGCAGTATGCCGGGATCCATGAAATTCTGAAGGGCAAGCAGGATCCAGGTAAAAAGTGGCGGCGCCCTGTAGCGATACGACCATTCGAATTGTTGGGCAAAGAGCGCCTGCTCCGCATCGTCGATGCCAAGGACTTCGCCGAAGGCCATACGGAGCAGGAAATGTAGAAGGAGATAGCCAAATGTGATGGTATAGACGCCTTCCGGCCTGGCCCAGAGCGGGGTATTACCTATCCTGAAAGCGCCATCGGCTGGTTGCTTTGGGTCTATTTTTCTGATGGTGGCCAATAGAAAACCGGGCTTTGTTTCCAAAGAAGCCCGGTTAACACGTAATCTACGTTGCTGTCATCCAGATTGAAAAGCGCTTTCAACAAGATAGCGTGAAGGCAGCGCGATTTATTCGATCATTCGACAAAACGCGCGCCTCTACGATTCTGTGCGCGCTGGAATTGCTCCGATCTGCTTTCGGATTCGAGTTTAAGCACAGCGGCAACGCCAAGTCCGGCAACCATGATGAATGCGATTATGACCAGTGACATTTTATTTCCTCAGATCGTTTAGGGTAAAAACGCAAAATGCGATCAATTGGTTGCAAGAACCGTGCGTTTTTATCGAACTCTGCTTGAACCATTGCTTAGTGCATCGTTCATCCGTCGTTCATGGTTTAACGTTACCGACAAGTTTCCGAGCATTATGTGCATCCTGTCACAGGCTGGATGGCGGCGAGAGGCTTGCGGAAAAGACATCTAGGTGACACAACATCGCCATGGAACGCACAGCGCTATATGCGGGGAGTTTCGACCCTCTCACGAACGGTCATCTCGATATTATCGAGCAAGGACTCGGCCTTGCCGATCGGCTTGTTGTTGCAATCGGTGTTCATCCCGGAAAACGCCCACTTTTTTCGTTCGATGAGCGGGCTGAGTTGATCCAGGTGGCGGTCAAAGAACGTTTTTCGGTAGAAGACGGAACGATTTCGGTTATCTCTTTCGACGGGCTTGTCGTCGATGCCGCTCGGGAAAACGGGGCTACGGTGATGATCCGCGGCCTTCGCAATGCAACCGATTTCGATTACGAGATGCAGATGGCCGGCATGAATGCTGCAATGGCACCGGATATCCGCACGGTTTTTCTTCCCGCTCGTACGGGATCCGAGCACATTACCGCTACGTTGGTGCGACAAATATCGAGCATGCGCGGTGACATTTCGTCCTTTGTGCCCGTGAATGTCGCCAGAGCCCTTGCAAAACACCATCTTTAAAGGCATTGACCCGCGGGCACCCAACCAACAGGTATATTCATGCTTAGGCAGATATCATTTCTTTTTCTCTCGGCTTTGCTTGTTTTCTCTCTGGCAGCGTGCCGCGAAGATGCATCAGCGCCCGGCAGTGTTCCGGAATCCAGTGCGTCCTCGGATGAGGCCGTGTCCGGGCAACAAGAAGCAGGCGATCAATTGGATATCGTTTATCTCGATTTGAAGAGCGGCCGTGTTACCATCAAGCTGAGACCCGATCTCGCGCCTCAGCACGTCAAACGGATCAAGGCGCTCGTTGCCAGAGACTTTTACGACGGTATCGTCTTTCACCGGGTGATTGACGGCTTCATGGCGCAAACGGGTGACCCTACCGGTACCGGCATGGGCGGTTCGGATCTTCCGGATCTGCAAGCGGAATTTACCGGTGAGCCGTTCGAGCGCGGTACGATTGGGATGGCGCGTGCGAACGATCCCAATAGCGCCAACTCGCAGTTTTTCATCATGTTCGATGATGGGGATTTCCTGAATGGAAAATATACCGTGTTCGGAGAGGTTATCGACGGTATGCAATATGTCGATGCCATCAAGCGCGGCGACGGGCCGAACGGTATGGTGAACAATCCCGATAAGATTATCCGAATGGAACTGGCTGACGATGCCGGTTCGTCTTCTTGAAGAAGGAATTCATAATGGCTTACGAAGATCCCGAAAACACGATCGTCATGGAAACGACAAAAGGGCCGGTGGTAATAAAGCTGCTGCCAGATCTGGCGCCCAATCACGTTGCGCGGATGAAGGAACTTGCCGCGGAAGGATTTTACGACGGTATCGTGTTTC
>JAHEHW010000010.1 GCA_024639745.1 Salaquimonas sp.
GTCGGGTTATGAGGCAGACCGGATTATACGGTGAAAGATTAAGGCCTCATCATCAACCGAAAAAAAGATGATCGCTGGCGTCAGCGCAGGGTACGGCAATTTCCATCATTGACCCGCCACGGGTCTAGGCCGATGACGCAATGGGTGACGTCCCAGTTCAATCCGACAAAACCGCCAATGTCCTCGATGAGATAGTAGACGGTTCGCCGGTGCCCGTCCGAAAATTTCCCTTCAGCCATGCAGTAACGGCGGGTGACTTCCGAATCGCGAAGTTGACTAGTGCGATGTTCGTGCATTCTGGACATGCCGGTCATCTTTATGCCGCGCAGCCACGTCTTTCGTTCGGCCCAATTGAAATCGCGCATGATCCTGAACTCGATCGGCACATAGTGACATTGCGGGAACTGCTTCACAGAAGCGGCCTGTCCGGCCGAAGTGGCAATCAGGAAAATCAAACTTGTTAGGCCCAACAGTCTTCGCATGCTTCCCGTCCAGATCTTGCCACTAGTCGCAAGATGGGAATTTGGAGGAGGCGTTTGCCTTGTGCAAGCCTTGCGCGTCATTTCCCGTCATTCTCATCGTCGGCGGCTGCATCCGAATGCAAAAGTCCAGGCGAGAAAAGCGGCGATTCATGCGGTGGCAATTTTTTTCCGCCGACGACGACCCGTGAGCCGCTGAGGCGAACCGTGCCCGATGCAACCAGTTCCAGCGCATGTGGATAGAGCTGATGCTCGACTTCCAGTACGCGGTCGGCCAGGGTTTCATCCGTGTCAGCGGTCAGGACCGGCACGGCGGCTTGCGCAATGATCTGACCGCCATCGACCTGTTCGTCGACGAAATGCACCGTAGCGCCATGAATCCGCACACCCTCAAGCAGCGCCCTGTGGTGCGTGTCGACGCCCTTGAAAGAGGGTAGCAGGCTTGGGTGGATATTGAGAATGCGACCCCGGAAACGGCGCACGAAGCTTTCCGTCAGGATTCGCATGTAGCCGGCGAGGCAAACGAAATCCGGCCTGCTTTCCAAAACTTTTTCAAGCAGCGCAGCCTCGTGCGCTTCACGCGTCTCGAATTCCCGGTGGTCGACGATATCGCAGGGAATGTCGTGGCGTTCGGCAACGGCGCTACCCTTGGCATCCGGCACATTCGTGATCGCCCTCGTGACGAGCGCGGGGTAATCCTTTGCCATCCCGGCCTTTATCAGGCTGGCCATATTCGTGCCGCGCCCGGAAAAAAGAACGGTAACGCGCTTCTTGTTATTCGCCGCGGCGCTGGCTGAGACCGTGTCAGCCATGCTTAAGACTCCCCCGATAGGTTACGGCATCCCCGTCGCGGACGTGCATTTCCCCGACAACCGCGACCTGTTCGCCATGCTTCGTCAGGATTTCGGATATCGTGGATACGGCATCCGGCTTGCAAACCGCTACTATGCCGATACCGCAATTGAAGGTTTTCAGCATTTCAGCCTCTTCGATTCCGCCGACTTCCCGGAGCCATCCGAATACGCTGGGAGGCGCAATCTGGTCGAGATCGATGGCGGCCGACAGGTTTTTTGGCAGAACCCTTGGCAGATTTTCGGTCAGTCCGCCCCCGGTAATATGCGCCAGGGCCTTGATGCCGCCAGTCTCCGCGATCGCCGCGAGAAGTGCTTTGACATAAATCCGTGTCGGGGCAAGCAATTTGGCAGCAAGACTTGAAGATGTGTCGAACGGCGCTGGGTCGGTATAGGAGAGGCCTGACATTGACACCAGTTTCCGGACCAGCGAATAGCCATTAGAATGCAATCCAGAAGATGCCAGTCCGATCAGGACATCTCCCGCGGCGATATCAGGAGATGGTAACAGGCTTCCGCGTTCAGCCGCCCCGACCGCAAACCCGGCAAGATCATAATCGCCCTTTCCATACATGCCCGGCATTTCTGCTGTTTCGCCGCCAATTAGCGCGCATCCTGCCTGCCTGCAGCCCTCCGCTATGCCTTCGATGACGTCTTTCGCGGCGCCAATCTCAAGCTTTCCGGTCGCGTAGTAATCGAGAAAGAAAAGTGGCTCGGCCCCCTGAACCACCAGGTCGTTGACGCACATTGCGACTAGGTCGATCCCCACTGTGTCGTGCTGGCCGGCTTCGATGGCGATCTTCAGCTTGGTGCCGACGCCGTCATTGGCCGCAACGAGTATAGGATCATGGAATCCGGCCGCTTTGAGATCGAACAGGCCGCCGAAGCCGCCAATATCGCCGTTAGCGCCGGACCGCTGCGTTGAGCGCACTGCCGGCTTTATCTCATCGACCAGACGGTTGCCCGCATCGATATCGACCCCTGCATCGGCATAGGTGACGCCCTTGTTGTCACCCGATTGCGATGAACCGCTCATGAACTGCCGCTTTCCCTGGTTGTCCGAACCGATCGCCTCATTAACGTGAGATGTGTCGGCCTAGCAAGGCAAAAGCCATGTCTTCGACAGTGTTCGGCCATCAATTCTCAAGAGGTTGCCGATAAGCATCATCTTGCAGACCGTCGCTCCAGTGGATAGACAGACACCGGCTCGTCAAAATACAGCATACCCTTCGCGGGCCGTTGGAGCATCTTGATGGATCAGCACACTGCAAGCTTAGTCCGGCGCCAGATCATCTTCTGGTTGCTGTTTCTCGCAGTTTTTATCGGATTCTTGTGGTTGTTCAATGATATCCTGCTGCCGTTCTTCGCAGGCATGGCGCTGGCTTATTTTCTTGATCCCGTTGCGGATTTCCTTGAGCGGCATGGACTTTCCAGGCTTTGGGCTACGATTATTATCACCGCTTCCTTCATCATCCTGTTCATCATCGCTCTGATGCTGATCATCCCGATCCTGGCCTCGCAACTCGCTGGCCTGATTGAAAACCTTCCCGCACTGGTCGAGCGGCTGCAGGCGCTTATCACTTCGAGCGAAAATGGATGGTTGAAGGATTTTGTCGGAATCGAGAGCAGCGCCATCAAGGACAATATCAATGAATTGATTCGTCAGGGTGCCGGCTTCCTTTCGACAGTGCTGCAACAGGTCTGGGCCTCCGGCAAATCGCTTATCAACGTCATCTCCCTACTGGTCGTCACGCCGGTCGTCGCGTTTTATATGTTGCTAGATTGGGATCGCATGGTCGCAAAAATCGATGGATGGCTGCCGCGCCGCCAGCGGCAGACGATCCGCGATATTTTTTCCGATATCGATCGCGCCGTTGCAGGTTTTATTCGCGGCCAAGGCAGCCTCTGCCTTGTGCTCGGACTGTTCTACGGTGTGTCCTTGACCATCGCTGGTCTGAATTTCGGTCTGCTGATCGGGCTGATTTCGGGATTGATTTCATTCATCCCCTATGTCGGCTCACTGACTGGCCTTGTTCTGTCAGTCGGCGTTGCGATTGTGCAATTTTGGCCGGATTATATCCCGATCCTCATTGTGATTGCGATTTTCGCCTTGGGGCAGTTTCTTGAAGGCAATATTCTGCAACCCAAATTGGTTGGCGATAGCGTCGGCCTTCATCCGGTCTGGCTGATGTTCGCCCTGTTTGCCTTCGGGTCGCTTTTCGGATTTGTCGGCATGCTGGTAGCCGTGCCAGCAGCTGCGGCCGTGGCCGTCGTCATCCGTTTTGGCATCGACCAATACCTTAAAAGCGACGTCTATCAGACCGGCTTCGGAGACGAATGAGTTTCAACAACGGCTTGGTGCCCGGAACGAGTATCGATGAGTTCAAAACCGGATAGGCTGGTCCAAATCCCTTTGGCGCTACCGCTGAAAGCAGGGGTTTCGCGTGACGACCTGATCGAGAGTGCGTCTAACCGGCTGGCGGTGGATCTTGTCGACCATTGGCCTGAGTGGCCTGCGAACATGGTCGTGCTTGCCGGTCCGGTTGGTTCCGGAAAGAGCCATGTTGCAGCCGTCTGGGCGCAGACGGCTGACGCGGTTATCCTGCCCATGCAAGCACTGGATGATGAATTCGCTCTTTCGTTCGAGGGCAATGTCGTTCTCGAGGATGCCTCAGCTGGCGCGGTACCCGAGGAACCGATGTTTCACCTGCTTAACCGTTCGCGGGCAGGCGGTTATTTCGTGATGATCACCAGCCGCGAATTTCCCGCTGCGTGGGGAATCGGATTGCCGGACCTTGCTTCCCGTCTCAAGCTCGCGCATCTAGTTGAACTGGGAGAACCGGATGACAAGCTTCTTGCCGCAATTATTTTCAAGCTGTTTGCTGACCGGCAGATGCAGATTTCACCACAGCTTGTCCGCTATCTGATAATGCGGATGGAGCGGTCTTTAGGAGCAGCGAATGCCCTTGTGGGCTGGATGGACCGCGAAGCCTTGTCAAGAAAGACAAAGGTAAACCGGAAACTGGCAGCAGAGGCTCTTGAAGCGTTCGGAATGGTCTGAGACTGTCCGGAAACCGTCGTGCTACCAGGTTACATGGTTCGACTTGCAATGACGCGTTTCTGTCATGACACTTAAAAATTAAAGGTGCTTGCGGTAGGGTGATAGTATGGAAAATCTGGCTCAAAAAACTTCGGAAGAAACGGCCCCGGAAAATGCGGTTGCTGGCGAAGCAGTGACGGAAGAATGGTCAAGCGATCCGTCACGCTTCATGAACCGCGAACTTTCCTGGCTCCATTTCAACCGACGCGTCCTTGAAGAAGCTGAGAATCCGAAGAATCCATTGCTTGAAAAGGTTCGCTTCCTTTCAATCTCCGCCAACAATCTCGATGAATTCATGATGGTGCGGGTTGCCGGCCTGATAAGTCAGGTTCGGCAGGGGATCGAGACGCGGTCGGATGATGGTCGTACCCCGCGCGAACAGCTGAGCGACGTCGAGGAAGCGGTCAGCCAGCTGCAATCCGATCAGCAGTTTGCATGGGACGCGCTCGATCAGGAACTCGAAAAAGAGGATATCATCGTCGCTCATCCGCGGGAACTCGGCAAGAATGACCGGACATGGCTCGAAGGCTATTTCATGGATTCGGTTTTTCCGGTGCTCACACCCTTGTCGATCGACCCTGCCCATCCATTCCCCTTCATTCCCAACTTGGGCAGCGCCCTTGTCTACGAATTGCAGAGTTCTAAGACGGGGGACCGGATGCAAGCATTATTGCGCTTGCCGCTGGGCATTAAACGCTTCGTCGAATTGCCTTCGCGCCGTGAAAAACGGCTTATATTCATTTCGATCGAAGAGGTTATCAGCCTTTTTATCGGCAAGCTCTTTCCCGGTTATGAAGTTGTCGGATCAGGGAATTTTCGTGTCATTCGCGACTCCGATATCGAGGTCGAGGAAGAGGCGGAAGATATCGTTCGGACCTTTGAAACAGCTCTGAAACGCCGTCGGCGAGGTTCTGTCATCCGCCTTGAAATCGATGCCGGCATGCCCGAAACCCTGCGTGAATTCGTCCAGGAAGAGCTGGCGACGCCCTATACGCGTGTTGCTGTGGTGAGCGGAATGCTCGCGCTTCACAACCTTTCTGAAATCGTCGCGATAGAGCGGCCGGATCTCAAATTCGAACCTTACACCCCGCGTTATCCCGAACGGGTTCGGGAGATGAATGGCGACTGTTTTGCCGCCATACGGCAGAAGGATATGATCATCCACCACCCCTACGAGAGCTTCGATGTGGTGGTGCAGTTCATCCGCCAGGCGGCGAACGATCCCGGCGTCGTGGCGATCAAGCAGACGCTTTATCGCACATCGAACGATTCTCCCATTGTTGCGGCGTTGATCGAGGCTGCCGAACAGGGCAAATCGGTGACGGCTCTAGTCGAATTGAAAGCAAGATTCGATGAAGAGGCGAATATCCGCTGGGCAAGGGACTTGGAGAGGGCCGGTGTTCAGGTCGTCTACGGCTTCGTCGACTGGAAGACCCATTCCAAATTGTCCCAGGTCGTCCGGCGCGAAGACGGGAAACTCGTCAACTATGTGCATATCGGCACGGGTAACTACCACCCGATTACCGCCAAGATTTATACTGATCTTAGCTATTTTACGGCCAATCCTGAAGTCGCAAGGGACGTCGCGCAGGTCTTCAATTATCTCACGGGCTATGCCGAGCCGGATGACCTGAAGACGCTCGCCGTCTCTCCCAACTATCTCAAGCCGCGCATTCTCGATCACATCGATAATGAGATCGCGAACCTCAAAGCGGGCAAGCCCGGCGAAATATGGGCCAAGATGAATTCCTTGGTCGATCCGGTCATTATCGATGCGCTCTACCGTGCAAGTCAGGCCGGTGTCCGCATCGAACTTGTCGTTCGCGGCATATGCTGTCTACGTCCAGGTGTGAAAAGGCTGTCCGAGAATATCCACGTCAAATCGATTGTCGGTCGTTTTCTCGAACACAGCCGCATTCTTTGCTTCGGCAACGGCGGCCGTCTTCCCGGCGATAGCGCGATTGTCTATATCGGCTCGGCCGATTTGATGCCGCGCAACCTTGACCGACGGGTAGAGGTTATGGTGAAGCTTGAAAACAAGACGGTGCGCCAGCAGGTCCTTAACCAGATCATGGTGGCAAACCTAATGGACAACGAGCAGAGCTGGGAGATATTGGCCGATGGTACTTCGAAGCGCGTTGTTCCACCCTCGGAAGCCGAATCCTTTAGCGCTCAACGCTATTTCATGACCAACCCTAGTCTATCGGGACGCGGAAACTCCTTAAAAGATGACGCTCCAAAAAGTTTCGCCGAACAATTCCTCCGCTAAGCGCAGCCGTCCGCTCAGCCTGGGCCAGGGTCGGCTGAAGGAACGCCAACCCGTCGCTGTGATCGACATTGGTTCCAACTCGGTCCGTCAGGTCATCTATGAGGGCAAGACCCGATCGCCTGCGGTGCTTTTCAACGAGAAGGTTCTGTGCGGCCTCGGTGATGGATTGGCTGCCAGCGGCAAGCTGAACGAGTTGGCCGTTGAACGAGCGCTCGCGGCGCTTCGCAGGTTTGTCGCCCTGCAGGAGCAGGCGAATGTCGCCGATGTTCACATCATTGCGACAGCTGCGGCGCGTGATGCTTCAAACGGGCCGGAATTCATCAAACGAGGAGAAGAGATTACCAGCACCGCCATCGAGGTGCTTACCGGTGCGATGGAAGCGCATTATTCTGCGCTCGGGATCAAGAGCGGTTTTTACAAGCCATCAGGCATCGTCGGCGATATGGGCGGCGGGTCGCTTGAATTGGTCGAGCTCAACCATGAACCAGGAGCCGGAATTACCCTGCCACTGGGAGGCCTTCGATTGCGTGATCTGGCCGCCGGCTCTCCTGAAACGGGTGAAAAAATCGCACGGCAAACCCTGCGCAAAGTCACCATCGACTGGCCCGGTCGCGAAAAGAATTTCTACGCTGTCGGCGGAACTTGGCGATCTCTTGGGAAGCTGCATATGGCCAATCATCGCTATCCATTGCCAGTGGTGCATGATTACCAGGTCGATGCCCGGGAGCTCGAGCGCTTTTGCTCCCGCTTGATCGATGGTGATCTCGACAGTTTCAAGGGAATGTCCGCGGTTTCAAAGAATCGCCGTGAACTGCTACCTTATGGTGCCGCGGTGCTGCGCGAGATCATTCTGCACTTCAAGCCGCAGAAAATTACGTTTTCGAGCGTCGGTGTTCGTGAGGGACTGCTTTATTCGCGATTGACGGAAGCAGAGCGAGGACGCGACTCGCTGCTGGAATCTGCGCAGGATCTATCAATTTTGCGGGCTCGCGCTCCCGAACACAGCGTCGAGCTCGCCGAGTGGACCGAGAACGCGTTCCGAAAATTGAGTATCGAGGAAAGCGAAGCCGAGCAGCGTTTCCGGATCGCCGCCTGCTATCTTGCGGATGTCGGCTGGCGTTCTCACCCTGATTTTCGAGCCCGCCAGGCAATGGAAGTCATCTCGAATGCTGGATTCGTCGGCATAGATCATGCCGGGCGCGGATATCTGGCCGCCGTCAGCTTTCATCGGTACCAGGGCTTGGGTTCCAAGGCGCAGCCGCCGGAAATCTGCGCGCTCGCACCTGAGCCCCTCTACAAGAAGGCACGCATTCTATCTGCGTTTTTCCGCGTTCTGTATCTTTTCTCCGCTTCCCTACCCGGCATCATCCCTAAACTTGATTTGGAAGTCAGGGACGACGGCTCACTCGCCTTTGATCTGACCGGGCAATGGTCCGATCTCGACGGCGAAAGGCCGCGCGAGCGAATCAAGCAGCTTGGTAAGGAATTGAACCGGGAAATTGAACTTGTCGTTTCCTGATCTTGAATGTGATTGCCCGACAGGCGATTGCTTTATTCGGCAGCAATTCCGACACCTGTTCCGCCATCTTTGGTCAGATCGACGATCCTTATGCGCCGCTCGCGATATGAGATCGCGATCTCTCCGTGCTTCAGCCTGAGCGCCTTGTCGCCGAAAAGTTCCCGGCGCCAGCCGTTCAGTGCCATGACGTCGGCGTCATCGTCAGCGGCGATTTTCTCAAGTTCATCAACCGTCGCGATTACTTTAGCGGCCACGCCATTCTGCTCTGCGATCAGCTTCAGCAACAATTTCAGCATTTCCTTCGCGGCTGTGCAGCCTTCGGGAGTCTGTTTAGGTTTTGGAAGGCTCGGCAATTGGTCCTTGGGTGTGTCGAGTACGGCCTGTGAAATCGCGATGATCGAATCCCCCCAACGGCTCTTGTCGAACCCGCGGGAAAGGCCACGGTAGCGATCGAGGTCGCAAAAGCTCTTCGGCGGATTGCCGGCGATTTCGTAGATGGCCTCATCTTTAAGGATGCGTCCGCGAGGCACATTGTTGGTCTGCGCTTCCTGCTCCCGCCATTCGGCAAGCTTTTGCAGCATCAGCAGATCGCGCGGCTTTCTCACTCGGAGCTTGAGACGCGTCCACGCCTTTTCGGGCGGCATTACATAGGTGTTGGTCGAAGTTAGAATTTCCATTTCCTCCGACACCCAATTCCATCGGCCCTGTTCTTCCAGATTGGCCTTGAGCGATTGGTAGACTTTCCGCAGAAAGGTCACATCGGCGATCGCATAATCGAGCTGCTTGTTCGTCAATGGCCGCTGTCGCCAATCGGTAAACCGCGATGACTTGTCGACTCTCTGTCCGCAGATCTTGAAAACGAGTTGGTCGTAGGAAACGCTTTCACCAAAACCGCAGACCATAGCGGCCACTTGCGTGTCGAATACGGGATGGGGAATGAGATTCCCCAGCTTGTATATGATTTCGATATCCTGCCGTGCGGCGTGAAAGACCTTGACGACATTGGGATTTGCCATCAGCTCGAAGAACGGCGTCAGGTCGATTCCCTTGGCGAGCGGATCGATGATGTAACAGTCACCGCCGTTCGACTTCGGCGTTGCGCATTGTATCAGGCAGAGTTCGGGCCAAAACGTGGTTTCCCGAAGAAACTCGGTGTCGACAGTTACGAATTCAGCTTTGGCAAGGTGTTGGCAGGTCGCGTCTAAGTCTTTTGTATTTGTAACGATTTGCATTGTTCGCCTTTAAAGGTTGCCGGGAAACCGGCGCGGTGGGAGCGTACACATTTAGACTGCGTATTGCAATTGGCGTGGGACCATTGCACCGTAATCCCGGTTATCATGAACAACGGATATTCAGCTGCGCTGTTCCTTTTCTGGACGGCCCCGGGCAAGTTTCATCATGATCGGGGAAGTTCTCAGCAAGCCGACAAACTTGGATCGCTGCTCGCGGGGAACCGCTCCGCGGACTGTCATTCGCCACAAAGTGACGAAAACGAGCGCTATATGGACGGCGCTGGTGAAAGTAAACAGGACTTCGGGTCCATAAGCTTCCATCAGGAACGATGCTACCGGAGGCCCCGTGACTGCGCCAAGCGACCAGAAAAACATCATGCCGGCCGCAATCAGGATATAATTCCCACCCTGCGCATAGTCGTTGGCATGCGCTGCAGACAGCGAATAGAGCGGCAGCGCGAAACAGCCAAACAGGAAAATGCCCAGATAGTTCAGGAAAGGGTCGGTCCCGGCGAAAAGGGTGGTGAAAATCCCGGCAAGCGAAGCGCCGCTTGAGGCGATAATGAGGGCAAACCGCCGGTCATAACGGTCGGAAAACCATCCGAGCGGATACTGCAACACTGTCCCGCCAAAGATCCCGAAACTCATGAAGGTCGCGACTTGCGGCACCGACAAACCGATCGACTGCGCATAAACCGGCCCGATGATCCTGAAAGCCGAGCCCGTGATCCCGATCGCCACACATCCGATACAGGCTAGCGGTGAGAGCCACCAAAGAAATGAAAGCGAAAACTTGAACGCCTCCGGTGGCTTCGGGTTCGAGCGGTCGGCAAGAGAGATCGGCACCAGTGACAGCGTGATCATGATCACCATCAAAGCAAAGGTGTTGATTCCGGAAATGCCGAAAAGCGGGATAAGGAATTGCCCGCCGATTACTGCCGACAGGTCGACAAGGCGATAAATCGACAGCATTTTCCCGCGAACCCTGTTCGGCACTTCAGAATTGATCCAGCTTTCGATCGTTGCGAAAAGCGAGGCGAAACAAAGCCCGATCAGGAAACGCAGAAGAAACCATGCCCACGGATCGATGACCAGAATCAGAAGCAGCGTGGCCGAAGCTGCGATCGCTGCCAGCGCCGCAAAAACCCGGATGTGGCCGACCGACCGCAACAGATAGGGAACGATGAAACAACCGGCCATGAAGCCGGCGAAATATCCCGCACCTATGAGACCGATCAGTGCGGTGGAAAATCCTTCCTCCGCACCGCGAATCGCTATCAGCGTACCCTGCATGCCGTTGCCGGCCAACAGGATTCCCGCGGCGATCAGAAGTGGGATAAGCGGCCGAAGCGCGACCATTGTTCAAAGCCAGATATGTTTTTGCCGCCAGCCTATATCATGCTTTTTTGAAGGCAATGTGCGAAAAACGGCCAAAAGGGTACCAATCCGGCAGCAAGAGTGCCGCGTGATGCTATTTCGCGGCAGCGAACCGCGGCTTCCACCTTGACAAATGGGCATCGAAATGTGTTTGTCCCGCGCAAGTTCCAAGGGTGCGGCAGCCGCGCGGTACCACCCCGTTTCAACTTTTCCGTAGAGCATACCATGACCATGCACCGTTACCGCAGTCACCGCTGCGACGAACTTCGCAAGTCCCATGAAGGGGATACTGTCCGTCTTTCAGGTTGGGTCCACCGTGTCCGCGACCATGGCGGCGTGCTGTTTGTAGACCTGCGCGATCATTTCGGCATCACCCAGGTTGTCGCCGATCCGGATTCTCCGGCCTTTGCCACGGCGGAAAGCGTCCGCAGCGAGTGGGTGCTTCGCATCGATGGCAAAGTGAAGGCCCGTACTGAAGAGACACGCAACCCGAATCTGCCGACAGGGGACATAGAAGTCTTCGCCAGTGAAATCGAGATTCTTTCCAAAGCCGATGAATTGCCGCTTCCGGTTTTTGGCGAACCGGAATATCCGGAAGATACCCGGCTCAAATTCCGCTTCCTGGATTTGCGCCGTGATACGCTGCACAAAAACATTATGATGCGTACCAAAATCATCGCCGCCATGCGCGAAGCGATGAACGGTGCCGGCTTTACCGAATTTTCGACGCCGATCCTGACGGCCTCTTCGCCGGAGGGCGCGCGGGACTTTCTTGTGCCGTCGCGCATCCATCCTTGCAAGTTCTATGCGCTGCCGCAGGCGCCTCAGCAATATAAACAGCTGATCATGATGTCGGGCTTCGACAAATACTTCCAGATTGCGCCCTGCTTCCGCGATGAAGACCCGCGCGCAGATCGCCTGCCGGGCGAGTTCTATCAGCTCGACCTCGAAATGAGCTTTGTCGAGCAAGACGATGTCCTTGGTGCGATGGAGCCTGTCATTCGCGATGTCTTCGACAAATTCGCGAACGGCAAGACGGTGACGGAATCCTTCCGGCGTATTCCATATGACGAAGCAATCCGGAAATACGGGACCGACAAACCGGATCTCAGAAACTCGATAGAGATGCAGGATGTATCCGGGCATTTCCGTGGCTCGGGCTTTAAGGTATTCGCCAGTATTCTCGATAAATCCGAGAAGAACCAGGTTTGGGCTATTCCGGCACCGACCGGCGGTTCCCGTGCCTTTTGCGACCGCATGAATTCCTGGGCGCAGGGCGAAGGGCAGCCAGGTCTCGGCTATATCTTCTGGCGCCAGGAAGGCGGCAAGATCGAGGGTGCAGGTCCGATCGCGAAAAATATTGGCGAGGAGCGAACCGAGGCCATTCGTCAGCAATTGGGCCTTGACCCAGGTGATGCCTGCTTCTTTGCTGCCGGCAATCCGGGTGACTTCGCGGGCTTTGCTGGTGATGCCCGCGACCGGGCAGGGGAAGAGTTGAACCTCCTCGACAAGGATCGCTACGAGCTTTGCTGGATCGTCGACTTCCCGTTCTACGAATGGGACAAGGACAACAAGAAGATAGATTTCTCCCACAACCCGTTCTCCATGCCCCAAGGCGGGATGGAAGCGCTGGAAGTCGCCCAGGCAGAAGGGGATGAAGCCCTGCTCGGGCTCAAGGCCTTCCAGTACGATCTCGTCTGCAACGGGTTCGAAATCGCTTCCGGCGGCATCCGCAACCATCTGCCGGAGACCATGGTTAAGGCGTTCGAAATTGCCGGTCTCGACCGCGCAACGGTTGAGGAGCAGTTCGGCGGACTCTATCGCGCCTTCCATTACGGCGCTCCGCCCCATGGCGGCATGGCTGCCGGTATCGACCGGATCATCATGCTGCTCGTGGGTGCGAAGAACTTGCGGGAAGTGACCATGTTCCCGATGAACCAGCAGGCTCAGGACCTGCTTATGGGCGCTCCATCCGATGTTTCGGCAACTCAACTTCGCGAGTTGAACATCCGGGTGAACCCGAAGGCGAAAGACTAAGCTTTTGCGACCCTCTTGAAAATCGCCTTCCTCTTCGGCAAGAGAGAATAGCGGAGGGCTCTTGATGAACAGGCTGAATCGGATCTCATTTGCCGGTAACGCGATGGCACTAACTGTCTTCGCGCTAGTCTTGTTTATGCTCGCGGGCGCCGCCGATGCTCAGCAGCTGAAAGACAATATCCCCGTCGGCAGCGGCCAATATGTCGATGTCTATATCCCCGACGCTGCGAAGTCCAAGGGGCTGTTTTCGATGTCGCGAAAAGCGCCTGTCTTGCTTTACGTCCACGGCGGCGGCTGGATTCGCGGCGACCGGCGCAAGGTTTATAGCCTGCCCGAATATGCCAATTCCCGAGGCTACATGCTGGTCTCGGCCAGCTACCGACCCGTCCCGCGAACCAATATAGACGGGCAGGTCCGGGACATCGCAAGGGCGATCACCTGGACCCGAACCAATATTTCCCGATACGGGGGGGATCCGCGCCGGATCGTGATCATGGGCCACTCGGCAGGCGCTCATCTGGTTTCCCTTGTGGCGGCACAAAAGAAGGGCGGGCAATTGCGGGGCGTCGTCGCTAATGACGTTCAGGCTTACGACATGGTCGCCTACGCCTCGATCCGCGGCGGCATCGATGGCGTTTATCTGCGGGCATTCGGCACCAATCCGGAAAACTGGGTGCGCTGGTCGCCAATCACTTATGTTCGCAAGGGCAGGGGCTTCCCGCCCTTCTTGGTGATGTATTCGAATTCTCACCGACCGCGCCGCG
>JAHEHW010000240.1 GCA_024639745.1 Salaquimonas sp.
AATCGCCGAGGAAATGGAGCGATATTCCTCCAGGGAACTTATAACATTACGAACGGTCGACGTTTCATCCGCGTTGGTGAGCGCCCGGACGGAGTGGCGGTAAGATGATAGCGACGGATTGCTGACAAACATGATAACCTCTTATACTCTCTCCATATTATCCGAAATTTTTGGTCTAATATCACTAATTTTGTGTTATTTATTGGTGAAATTGACTATTTTTGAGCCAGCGGCCAGATTAACAAATGGATAGCAAATTGGACAATATCGACAGAAATATTCTGAAAACCTTGCAAGATAATGGGCGCATTTCAATTACTGACCTGTCGCAGGCAGTCAATTTGTCAAAGACCCCGTGCGCTGAACGCGTCAAGCGGCTGGAAAAATCCGGCTTCATAAAGGGATATCGGGCTGAATTGAACGCCCGTAATCTTGGTTTGCCGTATATTACCTTCGTACAGGTAACCATGGAGCGGACCACGACGGACGTGCTCGAACGATTCAATTCCGCGATTAAGCGCATCCCCGAAGTCGAAAGTTGCCACATGATTGCCGGCGGCTTCGATTATCTGCTGAAGGTCCGTACGCGCGACATGGAGCATTATCGCAAGGTGCTCGGCGACAATATCGGAGAGTTGCCGGGCGTCGCCAGCACCCATACCTACCCGGTGATGCAAACGGTTCAGGACAACAAAGGGGTCAACGCCCTGATGTTCTGAAAGGCTACCGCTTGAAACGATATCGCCTTATTTGGAATAATCCCGCAGGTCGGCGATCACCAATCCGTCATTGGGTACGGAATCAACCAGCGAGACAGTTCCCTTCAACTTGGTTACGGCGACCAGTGTAGCGTTGACCGCATCGACATCGACCGAGGCTCCCGCTGCCGGCAACACTTTCAGGACCATCTTGTCGGCAGCCCCCTCACGACTAACCTCAATCCTTGCCCGCTGTATCGCCGGATGCTGACGAACGATCGCATCCACCTGTTTCGGGTCAACGAACATGCCCTTGACCTTGGTTCGCTGATCGGCCCGACCCATCCAACCCTTTATCCTCATATTGGTGCGGCCGCAGGGCGAGAGGCCATCCAGGATCGCGGACAGGTCACCGGTTCCAAAACGAACAAGCGGGTACGCGGAATTGAAATTCGTGACGACCACCTCGCCGACCTCGCCCGGGTCGCAAGGCACATCGGCGCCAGGGCGCACGATCTCGAGAATCAGATCTTCATTGACGATCATGCCCGGAACCCGTTTGCCCTCTTGAAGACTCTCATAGGCAATTACGCCGAGATCGGCTGTTGCGTAACACTGCAGCACATTGACACCGCGGTTTGAATATTCTTCCCGGAGCGAGGGGAAAAGCGCTCCGCCGGAAACGAGCGCTTTCCTGATCGACGAAAGATCGCGATTCATCTCTCCGGCCTTATCGAGCAGTGTCTTGAGATAATCGGGCGTTCCCGCATATGCGGAAGGCTTCAGCGCGTCTGCCGCTTCGACCTGCTGCTCGGTCGCCCCAACGCCCGCCGGGAAAACGCTCGCGCCAGCCGTACGGGCGCCGTGATCCAGAATAAATCCACCGGGCGTCATGTGATAGGAGATCGCGCAATGCAGGAGATCACCCGGTCCGATGCCTGCAGCCAAGAATGCCCGTGCGCCATTCCAATGATCGGCCCCCGCGATTTCCGGCTCCCAGATCGGTCCCGGCGACATGAAGTATCGAGCTCCTTTCAACTTGGCAGGATCGGCAAAACCGCCGAAAGGCGGTTCCTTTGCCTGCGCTTCCATCAATTCTGACTTGCGCAGAACCGGAATAGAAGCCAGGGCAGCACGATCGACGATGTTATCAGGGTCGATGTCCGCAAACCTAGATCTGTAGGCAGAGACGTCCTTGCAAATCTCTTTGAGAAATCCCGGCAACCGGGCGAAAAGAGCCTTTTCGCGCTCCTCGGGTTCCATTGTCTCACGAGGGTCGAAATACTGGTTTTCCACGGTCATTTAGCGCCTTCTCTCTTGCTATTCCGACTTTTCATCCTGACCCGTCATGCTGCTTCGGACAAGCGGGCAAAAACGGACTTTCCCTTTCAATCGACTGCACGGAAAACATTCGATCACTGTTTATTCTACCGATCCAGCCGGACCGGTTTGTAGGCCCGGATAGCAGCGACGATGACACCTGCATCCCCATCCAGCAGGGAAAGGCTGAGTTCTCTGCCGGGCCGGGGGGATCCGTCTCTCAGTGGCCATTGCTCGACGCGGAGAAACACTTCCGATTCCCGCTGCACCACCACCAATTCCTTGATCCCGTCCCATGGTACGACTTCGCGAGCCAATCGGCTGTCATAGAGCCCTGTTGGCTGAACTGCCATTACGACATCATGCGCCAGATACTGCCGAATCATGCGAAAGGAAATGAAGGCGAAAAAGACAAAGCCCGTCGCGAGAGCATAAAGGGTGCGGTTCTGAAAACCCGCAATACCAAGCAGCAGCCAGGACAGACCGTAAACCACAATCGTCAACAAAACCGCAATGAGCAAGTTGCGCCGAAAAGGTTCGCGTGAGTAATGAAATTTACGCGCAGTTCCGGTGCCGAAAAATTCTGCTGGCCGATCGGGAAACAAAGCGCCCTCAGGCAAGCCAGCGCTTACGGCGTTTGTAATGCTTCACATCGCGGAAAGACTTGCGCCCTTCTCCCCCAACGCCGAGGTAGAATTCCTTGACGTCTTCATTTTCCCGAAGGTTTTCGGCCTTACCGTCCATCACAACCCGTCCGGATTCGAGGATGTAGCCATAACGCGCGTATTTCAGCGCGATATTGGTGTTCTGTTCTGCCAGCAGGAAGGACACCCCTTCATTCTCGTTAAGATCTTTCACGATCTCGAAGATTTCCTCAACGAGCTGCGGCGCAAGCCCCATCGACGGCTCATCGAGCAGGATTGTGGAAGGTTTCGACATCAGAGCACGGCCAATGGCGCACATTTGCTGTTCGCCACCCGAAGTATAGCCGGCCTGTGATTTCCGGCGCTCCTTGAGGCGAGGGAAATACGAGTAGACCTTTTCCAGATCATCGGCGATTGCAGCACGACCGTCGGTCCGGGTGTAAGCGCCCGTCAGTAGGTTTTCCTCGATGGTCAGGTGTCCGAAGCAGTGACGGCCTTCCATCACCTGAATGCAGCCGCGCTTGACGAGTTCTGCCGGCGACAAATCCTGGATCTGCTCACCCCTGAACCTGATATTTCCCTTGGTTACCTCTCCGCGCTCCGCCCGCAAAAGATTGGAGACAGCTTTCAGCGTCGTCGTCTTTCCGGCACCGTTCGCGCCGAGCAAGGCAACGATGCCGCCTTTCGGCACCGAAAGAGATACGCCCTTCAAGACCAGGATGACGTGATTGTAGATAACCTCGATATTGTTGACGTCGAGGATCGGGTTATCGCCACCCTTTTCGGCGTTTGCATCGGTAGTTTTACCGTTCATTTTCACCTGCCGTGATGATGGGCGGATCGCCGCCTGTAAGAGTTTGACGGGATAAGAACATAGCAACTAAAGAGTTGCCATTTCTGATACCGGGGGAGCACTGGCGGCTTGCCGCCAGTGCTCGTATTTCAAACATGCATCAATTGCACTCGCGTGGCGTGATGCCGTTTTCCTGGGCGTAGGCGGTGGAATCCTCCATCGCAAGCTGGGTAACGAGTTCGCGATCCGAGGGGATTAAGTCCGATACCGCGTTCCACGTCTTCGCAGCGGCATCCCATTGCTGCACCAGCGCAGCACCGGAACCACCATGGTTGGCGCAGGTGACTTCGACCGTCGGGCCGAAATTCGGCATGCCGAGTTCTTCCAACCGCGCTGCTGACACGTTCAATGCCTCCATGCCATCGCGCATTTCCGCAGCGGAGATATCGGCATTGCCGGACATTTCCTGCGCGGTGCGGGCCGCTTCAGCCGCAAGCATGGCGGCATACATGCCGCGGTTGTACTGGACCGTGCCGATATTGGTGCCGTCACCGGCTGCCTTTCCGGCATCGACGACATATTTCTGGATATCATCGAAGACCGGCAGATCGGTGCCGACATAGGTGAAGTTAAGCGATTTATAGCCATCAGCGCCATCGCCGGCAGGCAGGACATCCTGCTCGGCACCGGACCACCAGATACCAATGAAGTTTTCCATCGGATAGCGAATGTTAGCAGCTTCCTGTAT
>JAHEHW010000241.1 GCA_024639745.1 Salaquimonas sp.
CATGGCTTCACACAGCAAAGATAGACCAGATTTTCCTGGCACCGGCGGCGAACTCGCACGGCATCTTCTTGATCAGAATGGCCTGAATGAAGTTCCAGTAGAGGTCACCCCTAATGGTGACCATTATGACCCGGTCAAAAAGGTGGTGCGGCTTTCCAAAGACAACCATCAAGGCCGTTCCATCACAGCCGTAGCGGTGGCGGCGCATGAGGTTTCGCATGCAATTCAGGACAGCCAAGATTATGGTCCGCTCAAATGGCGCGAGAGCACAGTTAGAACAGCCGCTATTACAGATCGGATCGGATCGGTTGCCATCATAGGTTTGTCGGCATTGGGAGGGGTCGCAGTTGCGCCAAGGTTATTATTGATCGGTTTCGCTGCCGTTATGATCATGGGGTTGATTAGGGTTATTGCCCATCTGATAACGCTGCCCGTAGAGCTTGATGCCAGTTTCAAGCGGGCTTTGCCAATGCTGGAAAAAGGCCAATACCTTAAAAGCCCCGACTTGCAGGATGCACGATCTGTCTTGAAAGCAGCAGCTTTTACCTATGTTGCCAGTTCTTTGATGGGGATTTTGAATTTCTTCCGTCTTGTCCGATATCTGCGATAGGCAAAATCAGACCCATTCAACACAAGAACCCAGCCTACCAAGCTATCCGCATATACTCGATTGTCTTGAATGGTATGCGCATTGTTTACAAGCCGTCCAGGTCGATAAAGACAGCGGCATGATCACTGGCATGTGGCCTGTGGGTCCCGACCCCGTCGAGTCTGGTTCCGTGAAAGCGGGATGTTTCTCTGCCCAGTCCCCTCCGAACAATAACGGGCTTCGCATCCGGCCATCTTGCCGCCAGCGCTCGTGATGCCAGCAAGGCATCTGGGCAATGATAGGAACTCGTGCCCGGATCGAAATAGGTCCAACGTTCGGAAGCCGGAATGCGCCGCATCAAATCAACCGCAAATTCCTCCTCGATTGGTGCGATTGCCCGGTCCTCTTCTTTCCCCGGTTTGTCTGGTTCATTCAGGTCGCCGATGATGAGCCAAAGATCCTTCTCGCTCTCTCGGAAATTCGCCTCAATGATATGGCGCGTTGCTAGCGTCTCGAGTCTCCGGGTGATCCAGGCTTTTTCCACATCGGGATAAGGCGATTTGAAGTGGCAGACCAGAAAAGTGATTTGCCCGATGGTGACCATGAGGCAATCCCGTCTGAAGATCGGAACGTCGATGTTAAAACCAGCTGGTGGTTCCATGCTGATGTCAGGTAGCCTAAGCGATGCATGACTCTTGACGCTGTCCGGCGGACGGCGTGAAAGCAGCGCAACATCAAGTCCGCGCCCATCATTTCCGGGAAGGCATATCCTTGAGGGATATGCCCTCATTCCCGCTTTCAGTAGATACGCGTCGTGAAAGTAATCGAGGCTTTCAGCGTCGAAGACTTCCTGCAGGGCAACGACGTCAGCATCAATTTCCTTCAGAAGTTGTGCGGTTATGGATCGATCAATCGTATCTAGCCCGGCATCCTCGGGAACATCGGAATCCCGCGCCCCGTGGAGTATTTCTCGGCCCTCATCATGTTCGAGCTTGAGGTTCTGCATATTCAGCGTTGCTATGCGCATGAGGATTTAGCAATCTGTAATCAATCGAAAGAAGTCAGACTTACAAGTCGTATCACCAACCACCAAACCGCTCCCAGATCGGTCCGAGATGCCCATCGCCTCCAATCACCTGATACTTTGCGTGTTGCGCGGCGGTAGCACAGGCGTGGTTGGGAAGAATGCGAAGCAGCGTACCAATCGGCAATTCGGGTAAAAGCTGTTCGGAACCCGGACGGTGCGTGACGATGCCATGCTCCTGGTTGGCTGCGCTGACGATCAGATCCGGGATTACCTGGCCAGCGCTGTCACACACCACCCCATAGCCCTGATCGACTGCCTGCTTCTCGGTTCCACGATCGCGTGACAGTGCCATCCAGCCTGCATCGATCATGGTCCAGCCCTTTTTTGGCTGATGGCCGATAACCGTGGTCAGGACGGAAAGAGCAATGTCATCTGCAGAGCAAACACCGATGCCGGCCATGACCAGATCAAAAAACATGTAAACACCGGCTCGTAATTCGGTAACCCCGGAAAGGTCTCTTGCTGAATAGGCTGTCGGGGTGGAGCCGACACTGACGATCGGGCAGGCAAGTCCTTCCTGCCGCAAGGCCTCGGATGCCGCAACCGCGGCACAGCGTTCGATCTCGGCAAACTCTGCCTGCGCCTCGGAGCCGCTGGCAAAATAGCTTTCCCCGGCATGCGTCATTACACCGGCAAGTGAACCGGCTGCGTCCAGTTTCCGGCCAATCGTTACGAGCACAGGATCGTCGTATCGAAGTCCCCCACGGTGGCCATCACTGTCTATTTCGATCAGGGCACGGATGGGGCTCTCGAGTTTTGAGAGCGCATCCGCCTGTTCCTCGCTGTCTAGGATCACGGCGATGTCACACCCCTTTTTGCGCAGCGCCAGAACACGTTCCAGTTTCGATGGGGCAATCCCCACCGCGTACAGGATGTCCGAGAAACCGGCCGCAAACAGCGCTTCGGCCTCGGCAAGCGTAGAAACGGTCACAGGCCCGCTGCCGCCCTCGAAAACGCGGTATGCCACCTCTATGGACTTCGCTGTCTTGATGTGCGGTCGCAGCTGTACTCCAAGCTTGTTGGCCCTGTCGGTGAGGAACCGGATGTTCCGAATCATTCTGGCTTCATCAAGAAGAAGAGCCGGCGTCGTGATCCTGTTCAATTCATCCACACTCATGGCGTATCCTTTTGCTGGATCCAGAATCTTCAATGATCAAAATTGATTAGACGATCACTGGTTGGCAGGCTTCCTCCATGATCAGAGGTGTTCTGCTGGATCTTTCAGGGGTAATTTATACAGGCGACGAGGTTTTTCCCAGCGCGATCGATGCTGTTGAAAGAATGCGCCGAAATGGTCTGCCTTTGAGGTTCCTAACCAATGCGTCCCGTTCACCCAAAAGGAAACTGCTCCAAAAGTTGCGAAGCTTCAGGCTCGCCATTGAAGCTGATGAACTGTTCACGCCTGCCCAGGCGGCATGTGACTGGATAAAGGAACATCAGCGGTCAGCGTATTTGTTGATCCACCCCGATTTAAAAGAAGATTCCGCCCATCTGGGTGATTTTCCGGCAAGGACACTGGTTGCCGGGGATTTTGGCAGATATTTCACTTACGAGTCACTGAACGAAGCCTTCAGGGTTCTTGTTGAAGGCGCTGAATTTCTTGCCCTGGCAAACAACCGGGTCTTCATGGACCGCGACGATAAACTGAGCTTCGATGCAGGAGCATTCGTTGCCGTGCTCGAATAGGCGTCGCAGGATAAAGTGATCAATATGGGTAAACTGGCAGTCGCTTTCTTCGAGGCCGCTTTGGATAGCATGTCGTGCAAACCAGAAAACGCGGTGATGTTGGTGACGACTCAGAAATCGACGTCGCCGGTGCACTGTCAGCCGGTCTTGGACAAGGCTTGCTGGTCAGGACCGGCAAATACCAGAAAGGTGTTGAAGATACTGTTGAGCCAGGCCCGGATGTGGTTCTGGATGACGTCGGGAAAGCAGCAGACTGGATTCTCGCCAATGCTGGATGAGTTTCACTAATCCGGTAGCCACGAACAAAAACTCGAGATATCCCTGAATTTCACGAAGTTAGTCAGAACGGAACGCTCTGCGTCTTTCGTCCGATTGTTACCGTGATATCTATGTGCAGCCAGATAAGCATGATTCCATCCGAGTTATCGGAACTATCAGGGGGTGAAACAAAGCATGCGTGCACTAATCCAGAGAGCTGTTGAGGCCCGGGTCACTGTCGATGGTGAGACAATAGGTAAGATTGGTCCAGGACTGGTTATCTTCGTTTGTGCGATGCGAGATGACACCGATGCTGACAGTGAATGGCTTGCTCGCAAGATCGTAAATCTGCGCGTCTTCCGCGATGACGACGGACGCATGAACCGGGCGATACAGGATGTTGGCGGTTCGGCTCTGGTGGTCAGTCAGTTTACCCTTGCGGCAGAGACCAAGGGCAATCGACCAGGCTTTTCCACGGCCGCGGCACCCGATGAGGGAGAACGCCTCTACGAGCACTTCAAACAACAGGTTCAGGGGCACGGCTTATCACTCGCCAGTGGCAAGTTCGGCGCGGAAATG
>JAHEHW010000242.1 GCA_024639745.1 Salaquimonas sp.
ACTGATCTTGCGAGGCTTTTTTACAAAAGAACCATGGTAACGCCAGAGTCTCTCCGGCGAAGTCGCGTTTCCCTAGCACACTGGTTTTGGAGTCGCAACCGAGGAAAAGAGGCCAAAACGGTCTCAGGCATACCACCTAAGTATCAATCCGCAGAAGGAATTCCCGTTTCCAAATATTCTGAGCGCTTTCGCGGAAGTAACCACGCCATGCGACCAGACAACGAGCTAAGGATAGGCACTAAGTGTTTTATACGGATTCCGAGGAGCACATTCTGGATAGATGATAAACCATTGAATGAATAATTCATTCATAAACTCAAAGGAGATTCGCATTGCGTGTTTTGCAGTAGGCGGGCCAAGAAACCCGATAGTTGAGGCCTTCGGCGGAAACAGCAAAGACATATTTACGGGCGGCACGAACGCCGAGAGCGCTCATGGCGGTAAGGGCAACGATACGTTCAAGATCAGCGATCCCAGCAATTTCACAGCCGTAGGTTACCATATCATCGCTGGCAGCGGATTCGATCGTGTGATCTTTAAAGGCGGCAAGTGGGAAGTTTCCGAACACGGTCCGGGGACGGAAGGTCATGCGACTTTCTGCGTTACCGGCGCTTTCGAAGTGAAAATTCGCTAACATCCAAGGGTCTAGCCGTTCCCCGCCAACCCGGCACGATGGGCGCTCATCGAGTCAAACAAAGCTCATCGGGTCGATATCGACCTGAACCTTGAGGCTGCCTCGGGCGATCGGACAGCGATTCAGCCAGTCGCGAAACCAATGGTGAAGCTGCGCCGGGGTTTCGGCATGGACGAGTAGCCGGAAGCGATGTCTTTCTCGCAGGATGGCGAGGGGTGCTTCAGCCGGACCCAAAACGCTGACGCCGCATGTAACCGGAACGGCTTTGCGCATCGCGCGAGCATGGCTTTCGGCCTCGGCCCGGTTTGCAGCAGAAACGATTACCGCGGCTAAACGCCCAAAAGGTGGAAGTCCGGTCGCCTGGCGCGCGGCAATCTCTCTCTCATAAAATGCCTCCCGGTCGCCAGCTGCGATCGCCGCAATGACCGGGTGTTCCGGCTGGTAGGTTTGCAGGTATCCCGCGCTTGCGCCGCCTGAGCGCCCGGCCCTTCCCGTAACCTGCGATAACAGCTGAAATGTTCGCTCGGCTGCGCGCGGATCGCCATTGGCAAGACCCAGATCGGCGTCGATGACCCCCACGACGCTCATCAATGGGAAGTGATGACCCTTGGCGACAAGTTGAGTGCCGATCACGATATCGCATTCCCCCTTGGCGATGGCATCGAGTTCCAGCCGAAGCCATTTTACCCCGCCGCCAAGATCGGAAGAGAGCACCAGTGTTCTGGCTTCCGGAAAAGCGCCGTAAACCTCTTCTGCAATACGTTCGACCCCCGGTCCGCACGCAACCAGATGGTCGAGCGTTCCACATTCGGGGCATGCTTCGGGTACTGGCTCGGCATGACCGCAATGGTGACACTGCAATTGCCGGCGAAACCGATGCTCGACAAGCCAGCTTGAACAGTTCGGGCACTGGAAGCGATGACCGCAAACCCTGCAAAGTGTCAGCGGCGCATATCCCCGCCGGTTCAGGAAAAGCAGCGATTGTTGGCCCGCTTCAAGTGCTCCGCCAATTGCCTTATGAAGAACAGGCGAGATGAACTTGCCTCTCGGCGGCGTATATTTCTTCATGTCGATGCGATGGATATCCGGCAGAACTGCATCGCCGTAGCGGCTTTCCAGGCGGTAATAATGATATCGTCCGCGATCCGCATTGACCCTGCTTTCGATCGATGGGGTTGCAGATGCCAGAATGACCGGGGCCTTCGATAACTGTCCTCGCACGATCGCCATGTCGCGGGCGTGATAAAAGACCCTGTCCTCCTGCTTGTAAGCTGGATCATGCTCCTCATCCACAATAATGAGTCCCAGATCTGCAAATGGCAGAAAGAGCGCCGAGCGCGCACCGGCGACTACCCGTATTTCACCGGTCGCAACCTGTCGCCAGAGCTGTTCGCGCTTTTTTGGTGAAATGTCTGAATGCCACTCGCCGGGTCGGGCACCGAAGCGTGCCTCGAAGCGATCGAGAAACGTGCTTGTCAACGCGATCTCCGGCAACAGAATGAGTACTTGGCGCCCGGCCTCGACCGCTGCCGCAATCGCCTCGAAGTAAATTTCCGTTTTGCCCGAACCGGTCACTCCGTCAACGAGACTGACGACGAATTCACCTTTTTCAGCTTGGCCGGAAAGGTCGCCAGCAACTGACCGTTGTTCTTCCGAAAGCGCCGGTCGCCCGTATTCCGGATCTGGGAGCGGAACCACTGGACCGGCAGGGATCATCACTGTCTCCAGCGAACCCTGTTCTGCCAAACCGGTAATCACGCCAAGGCTGACGCCGGCTGCATGGGCGAGCCCCGACTTTGTCCAAGCGCCGCCGTCGCGCGCCAGGGACAGAACCCTACTGCGTGCAGCCGTCATGCGCTCAGGCTCAAGTCCGGTGGACCGTAGAGCCTCATGCGGCGGAAGAGGCTCATAGGCGCCCGGAGCTCTCAGCACCATTCTCAGGACCATGCCAGGCGGCGATAATGTGTAGCGCGCCACCCAGCCAATGAAAGACTGAAGGCTTTCGGTCAGAGGGGGACAGTCGAAAACGCGGCGGACCGGCTTGAGCTTGTCCGGCGCGACATCATCCGGAGCGTGGGCCCAGATACAGCCGGCCACTTGCCGGTTTCCGAGCGGCACCTGGACGATCTGACCCGGAACGGGTTCACCTTCCGCTTCCCACCGATAGGTGTAGGGGCGCTCGACGGGAATCGGCAAAAGAACGGAAACGGTTGGCGACATAAGAATCGGTCAGATTGAATCGAAACCGGAGCCTATGGAGTTTACGGTTCGCGGTAAAGCATGGTTCGCTCGATAAGGCCGATTGAAGCCGAAGATCATAATTGGCAAAATTTCCTCGACGCACAGGATGACGCGCGACGCGGTTTCCTGTATCGAACAGAATAAACAACAACCAAATAATTCGGAGGAGGCAACGAATGAAATTCTTCGTGGACACAGCCGATATTGATGAAATTAAGGATATCAACGATACCGGGCTGCTCGATGGTGTCACCACAAACCCGTCGCTGATCCTTAAATCGGGTCGCGATATCATGGAGGTGACAAAGGAAATTTGCGATATCGTTGACGGACCCGTTTCTGCCGAGGTAACCGCGGTCGATTATGACGGCATGATGCGCGAAGCACAGGTTCTGGCTAAAATCGCCGACAATATCTGCATCAAGCTTCCGCTCACGATGGACGGGCTCAAGGCTTGTAAGGCGCTGACTTCCGAGGGACACAAGACCAATGTGACCCTATGCTTCTCCGCCAACCAGGCGCTCTTGGCAGCCAAGGCTGGCGCAACCTTCATATCGCCCTTCATCGGGCGTATCGACGATATGAGCGCCGATGGCATGGAACTGATCGGTGAAATACGGACTATTTACGACAATTACGATTTCGGCACGGAAATTCTCGCCGCGTCGATCAGGACCGTAAATCACGTCAAGGAGGCGGCGCTGATCGGGGCAGACGTGGCAACCGTTCCCCCGTCGACCCTCAAAGCTCTGGTCAAGCATCCATTGACCGACAAGGGACTCGACGCATTCCTGGCAGACTGGGCGAAAACCGGTCAGAAAATCGGCTAGGAGCCACGCGGCGAATGACGGATTTTACCCGTCGCTAACCATTAAGCGGTAGCCTCCGTCAAAAGGCTACCTCGCGTTCATGGCATCTGATCGGAAACAGACAATCGCATCCGGACTGGCTGAACTCGCCGGCAATGATCTCCTTTGCGAATTGAAGGCCTGGTTATCCTATCTCGGAAACGAACGGCGCCTGTCTCCCAAGACACTTGAAGCTTACAAACGCGATCTTCGCCAGTTTCTGTCCTTTCTTACATTTCATTTCGGAAAACAGCCTGAGATTTCAGATCTTGCGACTCTGAAACCGGCCGATCTCCGCGGCTTTCTGGCAGCACGAAGAACACGCGATGTCGGATCGAGATCTCTGGCCCGGAACTTGTCGGGCATGCGGTCTTTCATTCGGTTTTTGGAACGCAGAGGTCTCGCCAATTCGGCCGGGATCGCCGCAACGCGGACACCGAAACGGAGCCAAACCTTGCCAAAACCGATTGCCG
>JAHEHW010000243.1:0-405 GCA_024639745.1 Salaquimonas sp.
ACGGTAGAGGACGCGCAGAAAGCTAATGCGATGCCCTGCGGCTTACTTGAAAAAGGAACCGTCAAACAGCCTATCAAGAAAGGCGATCTGCTGACTTGGGATAATGCAAGCCCGAAGGAAGGTTCGATCATCGCCGATCTCAAGGCGAAGCAAAATGCGATGATCGCCAGTTTTTGAGACGTTTCTCCCTAACATGCCCCAGTTAGATATGCTAAAATTGTAACAACAGCACACGCGATTGCCGTTCATGACCAGATAGGTTAAACGGGGCACCTCGACAAACGGGTCTTCGCGCCCGATATAGCTCCAGCCTTGCTTATCCAAGAGACGGTTTCGTGAGTCCCAAGTCTACTACGCCTTTGCTTGACACGGTCAGTTTACCTGCCGATCTGCGCGAATTGAAAG
>JAHEHW010000243.1:415-4187 GCA_024639745.1 Salaquimonas sp.
AGAGTCCGATCTGGCGCAGCTTGCGCAGGAACTGCGCGCCGAAATGATCGATGCGGTTTCCCAGACCGGAGGTCACCTTGGCGCGGGTCTTGGGGTCGTCGAACTGACGGTCGCCATCCATTATATTTTCAACACGCCCGATGACCGGTTGATCTGGGATGTCGGCCATCAATGCTACCCGCACAAGATTCTGACGGGGCGCCGTGACCGCATCCGGACGCTGCGGCAGGAAGGCGGTTTGTCCGGCTTCACCAAACGTTCAGAGAGTGAATACGACCCATTCGGCGCTGCCCATTCATCTACTTCGATTTCGGCCGGTCTCGGCATGGCGGTTGCGCGTGAACTCAAAGGCGGCGCTAACAATGTGATCGCGGTTATCGGCGATGGTGCATTGTCGGCGGGCATGGCTTTCGAGGCGATGAACAATGCCGGCGCGATGGATGCACGGCTCATCGTGATCCTCAATGACAACGATATGTCAATCGCTCCGCCGACTGGGGCAATGAGCGCCTATCTAGCGCGCCTAGCCTCTGGCCGGACCTATATGGGATTTCGAGAACTCGGCAAGAAGCTGACCGCTTATCTTGGTAAGCGCGTAGACCGGGCAATCACCAGGGCGGTTGAGCATGCGCGGGGTTATGTCACCGGCGGGACATTGTTCGAGGAGCTTGGCTTCTACCATATCGGGCCAATTGACGGGCACGATCTGTCGACGCTTCTGCCCATTCTAAGAAATGTCCGCGACAATGCGAAAGGCCCTGTGCTCATCCATACGGTTACCCGCAAGGGCAAGGGGTATCAGCCCGCAGAAGAGGCGCATGACAAGTATCACGGCGTTTCAAAATTCGACGTGATTACCGGGGCCCAGTCGAAGCCCCCCGCGAACGCCCCGAGCTACACGAAAGTTTTCGGGCAGAGTCTCGTTCAGGAGGCACGCGAGGACGACAAGATCGTCGGGATTACGGCAGCGATGCCGGGTGGTACGGGCATTGATATTTTCCAGAAGGAGTTTCCCGAGCGCACTTTCGATGTCGGTATTGCCGAGCAGCATGCCGTTACCTTTGCCGCCGGGCTTGCCACCGAGGGGTTCAAGCCCTTCGCTGCGATCTATTCGACCTTCCTGCAACGGGCCTATGACCAAGTCGTGCACGATGTATCGATTCAGGGGCTTCCTGTGCGGTTTCCGCTTGATCGCGCGGGCTATGTGGGCGCGGATGGTGCAACCCATTGCGGCGCTTTTGATACGGCGTTTCTTGCTACGCTTCCCGGATTCGTCGTCATGGCGGCATCGGACGAAGCGGAACTGAAACACATGGTGCGTACTGCTGCCGCCTATGACGAAGGGCCGATTTCCTTCCGCTATCCGCGCGGTGACGGCGTTGGTGTGGATTTGCCGGAGCGCGGATCGATCCTTGATATCGGCAAAGGCCGAATAGTTCGTGAGGGAACGAAGGTCGCGCTTCTGTCGTTTGGGACGCGCCTTGCGGAATGCCTGCTGGCCGCCGAGCATCTCGATAGCGCCGGTCTTTCGACGACCGTTGCAGATGCGCGTTTCGCAAAGCCGCTGGATGAAAACCTGATCGCGAATCTGGCAACCAATCATGAAGTGCTGATCACGGTAGAAGAGGGCGCCATCGGTGGCTTCGGGTCCCATGTGGTCAGCTATCTCGCCAAGGCTGGATTGCTGGACCGCGGCTTGCGAGTCCGTCCGATCTTTCTGACGGATGAGTATACGGATCAGGCCAAGCCGGAGGTTATGTACAAGAAAGCCGGGCTCGAAAGCGAAGGCATCGTGCGCACTGTTTTCGAGGCTTTGGGCAAGGCCGGTGTGGAGAAGCTTTTCCGCGCCTGAGCGGGACTTTCGTGAAATCCGAGCGTGGGGATTGTGACTGGCCGGAGCCGGTCACGCCGCCGGTGACGGCTTGATATAAGCGTATCCCATCTGTTGCAGGTGCGAGAATTTGGCGACGCCGGACGGTAGGATATTGCCCTCCCAGACCTCGAACAAATCGTTCTCGTAAAGAGGACGACGATGAACGCTCCGGTAGGGCCGCCGAGCTGGCCCCGGTTACCGCCCAGCGCGGAGATTAGAAATCCAGCAACGATTGCTGTCACCAGACCCGTGGCAGGATCAGCGCCGGAGGCGATGGCTATGGCTATGGCTAGACTCAGCGGCAGGGCAACCATGGCTACGGTTAGCCCGTCTATCAAGTCAGCTTTGAATTGCGACCCGGTATATGTCCGCAAGGTTATCCGGATTTTTGGCTGCCGCATTTTGAAGGAACCGGTTAGCGGGATTGATGGAATCGCTGAGGAACATCCTGCGTGAATTTAATTCCATCGGAGGCTGCTCGGAATCATCGATATCACATTGGTTGTCGGCGCGGGTTTGAGATGAATCAACTCACCAGCGCCTTCAGGTCAAAACTGGCATCGGCTGCCTGACCTGGGGCGATATCACGACCGAGTTCAAGAATCTTCTTACCAAACATGTAAGCACGGGGATCATTTAGCGCATCGACGGCCAGAAATTTTCCTTCCATGAAATACCAGACGGATTGCGTGCCGTCGCGCATACCAGGGCGCACGACGGTCTGATCATAGCCTGAATTGAGACCCGCGATTTGTAGCTTGAGATCATATTGGTCGGACCAGAACCAGGGGACAGGCCGATAATCGACTTCTTCTTCGGCGATCGCGCGCGCTGCCGTCTCCGCCTGATCGATTGCGTTCTGAACGGATTCCAACCGGCACCGAGCGTCACGAAATTCGAAATTCGCAACATCGCCTGCGGCATGAATATCGGCATGCGAAGTTCGGGTCGTATTGTCGACCAGGATTCCATTTTCACATGCTATGCCAGCGTCTGCGGCTAGCTCCACATTTGGCAATACGCCAATACCGACTACACAGAAGTCGGCATTTACCAGCGTCGTATCTTCAAGTTCGACACCAGCGAAACGGCCATCAAATTCAACGAATTTTTTTATCGCTGTCTGCTCACGGATCGTCACACCATTGGCTTCGTGTTTCGCTTTTACATAGGCTGCCGTGTCTGGCGAGGCAACGCGCTTGAGGATGCGGTCGGCCATTTCGATCACTTCGACGGCCAACCCCTTGGTTGCAAAGACGGCTGCGGCCTCGAGCCCGATATAGCCGCCGCCTATGATGACGGCTTTCCTGCCTTCGGCCATTTCGGTTGCGATTTGATCGGCGTCCGCGAGATGTCTTAGCGTATAGACACCGGGCAAATCGCCGCCGATCCCTTCCGGCAGCGTACGGGGTCTTGAGCCGGTTGCAATCAATAATTTGTCAAAAGGAACGCTTTTATCACTGCAGATGATCTCGCTGGTTTCGAGGTCGATCCTGGTTGCAGCCGTCCGGGTAAGACAGTTGACGCGATTGGTTTCATACCAGTCGGCCGGGCGCAGGAGCAGCCGATCCGCCGACATTTCACCGGTCATGTATTTTTTCGAGAGCGGCGGGCGCTGATAGGGCAAGCTCTGTTCATCGCCGATCAGGGTGATCTCGGCATCGCTGTCCAACTCGCGCAGTTTTGTCGCAAAGGCGATGGCCGCCTGTCCTGCGCCGATGACAACCGTTTTCATACCCATGACGATCTCCGCTGGTTTTTCAACCGCGATGGTTATTGCCAGATGACCGGTCAGGCCATATCAACGAGCGACATAATTCGCCTTTCAAGGACGGTAAAGTGACGCAAACCAGAAAGCCAACGGAAATACGGGTATCAAAGGATCGCCGACACCTCACC
>JAHEHW010000244.1 GCA_024639745.1 Salaquimonas sp.
AGTACTTCGCGGCGGTTCCTATCTGGCTCAATCTCGCGATCTTTGCCGCGGTTGCCGCGGGTGTCTGGTTTTCCGGCACGGCGCTTGCCCGGTCTGCCGATGCGATATCGCAAAAATTGGAGCTGAACGCTTCGCTTGTCGGCTTGGTTTTGCTCGCTTCGGCAACGTCGCTTCCCGAAATGGCAACAACGTTCAATGCCGCTTTGCTGCCCGATGCCGAACTCGTGCTGACCAATCTCTTTGGTGGAATCGCGCTGCAAACGGCTGTTCTCGCCTTCGCGGATTATTGGGCTGCCGGTTCGATTACCAATTATCCCCGCAAGGCAAATCATGCGCTGGAAGCCACGATGCTCGTTGCCCTTTCTGCGATGACGCTGGGTGCGGTAATGCTTGGCGAAACGGCATCAATCTTTCATATCGGCTTTGGCAGCATATTGATCGGCCTCACTTATATAGGTGCGCTTGTCATCCTCCGGAATTACGATTTCTCGAACGACTGGGTCCCGGTTGATATCCCGGATACGGGTTTTGTCACAGAATTGGCGTCCGACGGAAACTGGACGGATAGACCCCTCGGTCGACTTTTCATCCTCGCCGGATTCTCCACGCTTGCTATCCTGTTCTTCGGCTACATATTGGTTGCGCAGGCATCTGTCCTCGCCGTCCAAGGCGGCGTCAGTTCCGGTCTGATCGGTGTCAGTCTGCTTGCTGCAGCTACCTCTTTGCCTGAGCTTGCTACTACCATTGCCGCGGTGCGCCTTGGAGCGTACACGCTTGCCATCTCGAACATTTTCGGCAGCAACCTGATCATGATCGGGCTCGTTCTGCCGGCGGATATTCTCTATTTGCCCGGCCCGATTTTGCAGCACGGTGGAAAGACCGTGGGATTTTCCATCGTCATTGGTATACTGGTCACCGCCATTTATCTCAGTGGCCTGATCATTCGTCGCAAGTTCAGGGTCGGCCCTTTTGGTATCGATTCCGTCTTGGTGCTCGTCGTTTATGCCGCCAGTCTAATTTTACTTTGGAAGCTCAATTTTTGAGCCGTGCGGCGCATCGATTTTCATCCCAATGTGCGATGGATCGAGAAAGTAGATCATGTGAGCTGATAAAGTGCCAGCAGGATGATCAAAGCGAGAAACACTGTCTCGCCCACAACCATGCCCATGGAGCGCCATCCGACGGTCACCAATTTTCCAATTGACGTCTTCATGCCGACCGCTGCGATTGCAGTGAGCAATGCCCAACGCGATATTTCGCCCAAGATTTCCTGCACGAGCACCGGCAACAGACCAAGAGAATTTATGGTGGCAAGCAGTGCGAAGCCGAGCACAAAACTGGGAACGATCGGAGCATCCGACCGGCTGGCGCCCTGGGCGCGGAAGGCGATTGATATTCCGATCACGACGGGAGCAAGCAGGCATACGCGGATGAGTTTGACCAATGTCGCGATATCTCCCGTTTCATCCGAAATCGTAAATCCGGCGCCGACAACCTGAGCAACGTCGTGGATCGTTGCCCCCAAGAAGATACCGGAGGTGCGATCGTCGAAAGCCAGCCATTCGACCAGAACCGGATAAAGAATCATCGCGAGGGTCGATAAGGCGGTGACACTAAAAACGGTAAACAGGAGATCGCGCTCCGAATCCTTTGTTTGCGGCAGTGCGGCGGAAATCGCCATAGCTGCAGAGGCGCCACAAATTGCCACCGCACCTCCTGTCAGGACACCGAATGCGCCCGTCTTGCCGGCCGCGCGTGCTGCCAGCAATCCGATGCCGATCGTCAGCAAAACGCCGGCTATGATGAGCGTCAGGATCGACCAGCCAAGACCGATGACGAGATCAGCGCTGATTCTGGCGCCCAGTATCGCAACGCCGAAGCGCAATATCGTTCGGGAGGAAAAACCGATGCCCGGGGCTGTCTTTTCAGTTTCGCTGAGAAAATTCATCGCGATGCCAAAAAGCAGCGCCATCAGCATGGCAGGCGCATTGTGGTGCTCGGCAATAAACTGGGCGGCCAGTGCCACTAGTCCCGCCGCCATGACGCCCGGAAAGAGATCCTTGAACTTTCCTGCATGTCGCGAGAGGGGGTGGGGTTCCGTGGCGTTGTTTTTCATCTGAGGATTGCTCGTATATTGCAGTCTGAACGGGTGCCGTACCAAAAAATGTAAGCGCTTACAATAAAGCCCTGTGCAATTGTTATTTGATGTTGCCGAATACCCGTTTCATGGAGCGGTTAGCGTTTGTCTCTGAATTTGGGTGGGGCAAGGGACTCGCGGAGCACGACGTTCGTGTCGAGAACGATATGGCGGGACGATGTCTCCCCTTTTCTCTCTTCAAGAAGCAGTTGGGCAGCGAGCCGACCCATCTGCCGGTGGGGAACATGGACTGTGGTCAAGGCTGGCGTGACAACCCTGGCAAGTTCGATATCGTCGAACCCGGTAACCGAAACATCCTCCGGTATCCGAATACCCGCGTGACGGGCGGCCTGCAGTGCGCCTACTGCGAGAACGTCATTGCCGCACATGACAAGTGTGATTTCCTTGTCCGCCGCCATCAGGCGGTTGAATGCTTCGAAACCGCAATCGATTGAATAATTGGTTTCTTCAAGGCGCAAGGCTTCGGGATCTAGACCGAGCTCTTCCATCGCTTTTCTGGCGCCTCTGACCCTGTCCCGCGCACGATCATTGTGAGCCGTATGGGCAGAGATGAAGCCTATCCGTTGATGCCCAAGATTAAGCGCTTCTAGCGCAAGGGTCCGCGATGCTTCCAGATTGTTGAAGCCGACCGATGCTAGTTCGGGATCACTTGATATCGTCCACGCTAAAACAGTGGGGATATTTCGACGCGAAAGGAACTCGTAGATTTCAGGATCGTGGTCGTTGCCGATCAGGAACAAGCCGTCCGCTCCCCTTGCGACCAGGTTCCGGATCTGGTCAAGTTCGATGTCAGGGTCATAAGAGGAACTCGCTACGATCATCGTCGCATGTTCCGTTTCAAGCGCTTTTTGAAACGCCTGCAGCCCGCGTGCAAAAATTGCGTTATCCATTGTCGGTATGATTGCGCCGAATGTATTCGTGCGCCTGGCAGCCAGCGCCCGTGCGCCGAAGTTAGGGGAGTAACCGAGCCTGGAAACCGCATCCATTACCCGTTTTTTGGTCCGGGCGGTCACCTGTTCCGGATTATTCAGACACCGGGAAACTGTTGCCGTCGAAACCTTGGCGGCCTCGGCAACATCCTGGAGCGTTGGCAGGTCTGTGCTGCGCAGATTTGCTGGCATGACAGGGTCTCAAGGTGTCCAAACTCTTCTAATATAACAGAAATTCGATCATCTGGAACAAAATTTGTAAGCGCTTGCAATTATTAATGTAAGCGCTTACAGTAATCCAGTTGAGAATTTCGGAAGGGAGGCCGGAATGTTTCTGATAGCATCAGCTGTTTTGTTTGCTGTTTTTTTCGGCAACGTACTGATGGGATCACTTGGTGGCACCAGTTATCTGGGTGACATTGGTGAGTTCCTGGTCCTGCTATTGACCGCGATTTGTTTCACGGTCGCCATTCTCAAATCCGAAGCCAAAGCAAAAACACACTCGGCCGAACCCAGTTCCGCCGATCCAAATTCCATTGACTAATCACAAAATTGATCGGGAGGAGATCAACATGAAGTCTGAAGATTCAATCAAATCTGAAGAGCGCCGCAATTTTCTCAAGTTAACGGGGGCGGGTGCTTTCACCGCAGCGATGGTTGCCGGGGCAGCTGGTTTGCTTTCGTCTTCTGAAGCTTCTGCGCAGACGATGAAGGAAGAGCAGGAACGGGAGTCGGCTGCAGAGCACATCATGACCGTAGCAACCGCTTATGTTCTGGGTGCTTCACGCAGCTATCCGATCATGCAGCTCGATCTCAAGGAAAACATCCAGAATGCCACGAATGGCAAGATCTATGTGAAGCTTGCTCCGGGTGGTCAGCTTGGCGCCGGTGGTGCTTTAGTGCAGAAAGTCCAAGGTGGTACGATCCAGGCGGCACAGCATTCGCTTTCGAATTTCGCGCCATTTGCTTCGACCGTCGATCTGATCAACATGCCTTATCTGTGCGGTTCGAATCAGCGCTTCACCAACCTGGTCAATTCGGAATTCTGGAACAACGAGGTGCATCCGAAAGTCGAGGCTGCAGGCT
>JAHEHW010000011.1 GCA_024639745.1 Salaquimonas sp.
CGTCTGCCTTGTCGGCTCCCGCCAGGGATGCGTCTGGCAGAGCTTCTCCGGTTTCGAGAAAATGCTGTGCGCCAGCCGGCAAGTGCTCAAAATCCAGCGTATATCCGCCGGATACCGAGGCAATAAGGTCCAGCAGCTTCATAGTGGGCGCCATGATCTCTGGCCCGATGCCGTCGCCATCGAAAACGGCAATGTTGTAACGCCTGCTCATTATTGTCTGCCCTGCCTTTGGTGGTGTCACTTTGTGCGAAGTCGCGGAATCTACCCTAGTAAGGGCCTTCTGTGAAAAACGCATGGTTTAACGTATACGTTATCTTAGCCTGAAAGGCGATTGTCTGTTTGATGGAAGGGACGAACGCCTTGCGGCAATGCATAAATCTTCCGTTTCAGGCATAATCGGGATCGATTTAACGAGAAGGCAGGAGAGGAAATGACCGAAAAGCGATGGATTGTTCATGCGTTGAAATATGCTGAAAGGAACGACCGCATCCGCTCCGACAGTTTTATTTTCGATGACGATCACGCTTCCCAACACCCGATGGATTATTTCATCTGGGTGCTGCAATCCGATGACGATGTGATCGTGGTCGATACGGGCTTTGACGAAGTGGAGGCTAAGCGCCGCGGTCGACCGATACTGCGAGAGCCTGCTGACGCGCTGAAGGCTATCGGTATCGATGCAGAGCGGGTGACGACGGTCATCATTACCCATCTCCACTACGACCACGCAGGAACGTTGAGCCAGTTTCCCAAGGCATTGTTCCATCTGCAGGCAGCCGAAATGGCCTATGCGACCGGACCGTGCATCTGCCAGCCAACCCTGCGCATGCCGTTTACGGCAGATCATGTCTGCGACATGGTTCGACGGGTCTATTCAGGTCGTGTGGTTTTTCACGAAGGGGACGGCGAGGTCGCGCCGGGTGTAACTGTACACCGGGTTGGCGGTCATTCGCGTGGATTGCAGGCAGTCCGGGTCAAGACCGAAACCGGTTATCTCTGCCTGGCCTCGGATGCTGCGCATTATTATGAAAACTTTCTCGACCGAAAGCCGTTTCCGATCGTGGTTGACCTCGAGGACATGTTTCGCGGTTTCGATATCATCCAGACTCTCGCATCGGCGCCGGGACTGGTCATTCCCGGTCACGACCCTTTGGTGGCCCAGCGTTTTGCAGCTGACGGTTCAAGCGGTTTCGTCTGGCGCCTTGACCTCGGGCCGATCTGAAGTGGAAACAAAAGGCGACCGGTAGCAACGACAATGGCGAATTTTGATAGCCAATGGCGCAATATATCCGAAGAGCGCTTGGAGCATTTTGAGCGCATGTTCCGATGGAACGAGGCAACCGCCCACTATTACGATGGAGCAGAACTTGGCGAAGGTCTGCAAATAGCCGATTTCGGCTGCGGGCCGGGTCACCAGGCAATCGAATTCGCAAAGCGGGTAGGGCCTAAAGGTCATGTCCATGCCTTCGATATCAATGAAGCTTTTCTCAAACGCACCATGCAAAGGGCACACGATTCCGGTCTTGAGAAACGAATATCGACCTATTTGCTGGACAGCGAGAAAATTCCCGTACCCGCTGAAACCCTCGACAGGGTGATTGTGCGCAACACACTTATCCACGTTCCCGACCCCGCGGCGAATATCGCGGAATTCCGCAGGGTGCTGAGGTCCGGCGGACTGTGTCACATGATCGAAGGTGACAGGCGGTTGATGGCGGTTGAGCCGGTCACTCCCGAGGATTGGAGCGCCTTGATCGATGCGGCCGGTTGGGCCTGGCATCAGCCGATGATTGGCCGGAAATTATACGGACTGGTCAGGGGCGCCGGGTTCCCCGAAGCGGAAGTGCGAGTCACGGCCGTGCCGGACACAGAAGGTCGCCTTCTGCCGATGATGCAGACAATCGCGGATTATGCCAGGGAAGGGAGCATGGAGGAGAACCGGGTCGCCGCTTTTCTAAGCTGTTTGAACAAAGCGTTGGCGGACGGAACCTATATGGCCGTTTCGCCGCAATTCGTCGTTACTGCAAAGGCTTGAGAGGTCTGTTCAGCGGGTGGATTTGATCCTGCGGATAATCTGTTCGAGGGCCTGTAGAAAGGTTGAGCGGTCCCTTGCCGTGAAAGACGGGTTGTTTCCCGGAATTTCTCCGGTTTCCCGAAGATGCGAGTTGAGATCGCGCATCGCCACCGCCATGCCGATCGTAGCTTCCGTAAAAGGTTTTCCGGTGGGTCCGAGCACGCGCGCGCCCTTTTTGACGCAGCGTGCCGCCAGTGGGACGTCCGCTGTCACGACGATATCGTTCTTACTGACATGGTCCACGATCCAGTTGTCCGCTTCGTCCAGTCCTTGGCTGACCACAACCCTTTCTACGAGCGGGCCGGTTTCAAGCCGCATCCAGCTGTTGGAAACGAAACGCACTTTCAATTGGTGGCGCTCCGCAACCCGGATCACTTCGTCCTTAACCGGACAGGCATCGGCATCCACGAAAATATGAGTCATTCATCTATCAACGGGTTCTGGAGTGTCATGCGCCTATCGCGGTTTCGCCGATCTTGGCGGCTTTGACGGCAATTTCAACGCGCCATTCCGGATCGGCAAGTCCGCATACCAGAAGGGTCGAACATGCCCTATGTTTGCCAAGCATCCTGTCGCGGACCTTGCGATAAAGACCGACGTCTTCATGGTTGGGGACGATGGCGAGAACATCGACGATATCCTCTTTTGACATATTCGCGGCCTCGAGGATGGCGAAGACATTCTGCCACGCTGTCTCCATTTGGCCTTCTTCACTCCTAACCAGTGTGCCGTCCGGCTGCACACCTACCTGTCCGGAAATGTGCAGGGTACTGGCGCCGGCCGGGATTTCCATGCCCTGGCTGTAATTCGAGAAGGACGCTGGAGCCTGATCGGTCTGGATTTCGCGGTTCATGTAGGTTTCTCCCGGTAAAGAGTTTGATCCATCTGTCATTCAAATCGGTCCCAGTTACAAGTCCACTTAGCATAACGTGAAGGATTATCGGAACCGCAAGGGTCAACGCAGGACCCGCGCCTGCACTAAGTCACCCTATTTCGGCTTTATTGCCTTGTTTTTCTTTCCAAGCCTGGTCTAGGCTTTCAAGTGAACTCGGGTGCTTCTCCTGCAAGCATTTCGGGTAGGCCGGGGTTGTGCTGAGGAAGAGGGTTCAGCCTGGTAACCGCGCGCTTCCGTATTGACCGGAAGCGCACCGCCGGCAAGGCGAAGGCAAGTGCTGCGGGAAACAGCGGAAGCGGTTTGGGACGCGTTTCGCTGTATTGGCCTGCGACCGAATCCGGTGATCGGGCCCTATCGGGGAGGAGGACCCATGACCCAACCTGATATCAACCTCTCGCCCAAACCGGGCGACGAGGTCAGAAAAACGACCTGCTATATGTGCGCCTGCCGATGCGGGATAAATGTTCACATGAAGAAGGGCCAGGTCGCCTATATCGAGGGCAATCGCGACCATCCGGTCAACAAGGGGGTGCTTTGCGCTAAGGGCAGCGCCGGCATTATGCAGGTGAATGCACCCTCTAGACTGCGGGCTCCGCTCAAGCGAACCGGGTCGCGAGGCTCCGGTGAATTCGAAGAAATCTCCTGGGATGAAGCGCTTGATATAGCGGTCGGCTGGCTCAAGCCATTGAGGCAAAAAGCACCCGAGAAATTGGCTTTCTTTACCGGTCGCGATCAAAGCCAGAGCTTCACCTCTTTCTGGGCCCAGAATTTCGGAACACCGAATTACGCTGCCCATGGCGGCTTTTGCTCGGTCAACATGGCAGCAGCGGGCATATACACCATGGGAGGCGCTTTCTGGGAATTTGGGCAACCTGACTGGGATCATACAAAGCTTTTCATGATCTTCGGCGTCGCTGAGGATCACGACAGTAACCCGATCAAGATGGGGATCGGCAAGCTCAAGGCCCGCGGCGCTAAGGTCATCGGCGTCAACCCCGTTCGAACGGGCTATAACGCTGTGGCCGATGAATGGATCGGCATAACGCCTGGGACGGATGGCCTTTTCATTCTCTCGCTCGTTCATGAATTGCTGCGCTCCGGTCAGGTCGATTTCGACTATCTCGCGCGCTACACGAATGCACCGGTCTTGCTTGATGAGGAAACACGCCTTTTCCAGCGGAACGAAGACGGCAAGCCGCTAGTCATCGACCGGCGGACAGGTAAGAAGACTCCATTCGACGAGAAAGGCGTGCGTCCCGATCTTACCGGCGGCAAAGGCAAGCATCTGACTGTCTTCAGACTGCTTGCGGACCGTTTCATGGCGGACGAATACAGCCCCGACGCTGTGGCCGGGAAAACCGGTATTGCGGCAGAACGCATCCGCAGGCTGGCCGCTGAGATTGCCCGGGTTGCATTTAAAGAACCGGTCGTTTTGCCAATCCGTTGGACGGATTTTCGCGGGGAGACTCACGATACCATGACCGGACGCCCTGTCGCATTCCATGCCATGCGCGGAATTTCTGCCCACTCGAACGGCTTTCAGACATGTCGCTCGCTTCATCTCCTCCAGATCTTGCTTGGCAGCGTGGAAACACCGGGCGGGTTCCGTTTCAAGCCGCCTTACCCCAAGCCTTCGGAGGCTCATCCCAAACCGCACTGCAAGGTTCGGCCTGGCCACCCGCTCGATGGCCCGCATCTGGGCTTTGTGCATGGTCCAGACGATCTCGCGCTTTCCGAAGACGGTTCGCCCGCCCGCATCGACAAGGCTTTTTCATGGGAAAACCCGATGTCGGCTCATGGCCTGATGCATATGGTGATTTCCAATGCTCACGCCGGCGATCCCTACAAAATCGATACGCTGTTTTTCTACATGGCCAACATGGCGTGGAACTCCTCGATGAATACGGAGGAAGTCATTGCGATGCTGACCGATAAGGATGAAAGCGGCGATTATGTCATTCCGCACATCATCTATTCCGATGCCTACAGTTCAGAGACGGTCGCCTATGCCGACCTGGTCTTGCCGGACACCACCTATCTTGAGCGCCACGACTGCATAAGCCTTCTCGACCGGCCGATTTGCGAGGCCGATGCAGCCGCCGATGCAATCCGTTGGCCCGTAATCGAACCCGATCGCGATGTACGGCCTTTTCAGACGGTACTGATACAGCTTGCCAACAAGCTCGAATTGCCGGGTTTCGTGAAGGAAGATGGCGAGCCACTCTATCGCGATTACGCCGATTACATCGTCAATCACATGCGAAAGCCCGGGATCGGACCGCTGATGGGGTTCCGTGGCAAGGGGGGTGATGATGTCGGGCGTGGCCGCCCCAATCAGGATCAGCTTGACCGTTACATCCGCAACGGAGGCTTCTTCGTCGCTCATGTCCCGGAGCAGGCCCAATATTTCAAGCCATGGAACGACGCCTATCAGAATTGGGCGGTTGATCTCGGCCTGTTCGACGCTCCGCAACCATACCTGTTTCAACTTTACCTGGAACCACTAAGGAAGTTTCAGCGTGCTGCCGAAGGCCACGGTGAGCGACAGCCACCGGATTATCTTCGCGGGCAGATTCGTGAAAAGCTCGATCCGTTGCCGTTCTGGTATTCGCCGGTTTCGGAAGGGCTCGAAGATAATGGCTACTCGATCAGCGCGATTACACAACGCCCGATGGCAATGTACCACAGCTGGGGAAGTCAGAATGCATGGCTGCGCCAGATCCATGGTTCGAATCCGCTTTATATTCCGGTGCAGCTTTGGCAGGAGCACGGGTTCGAGCCCGGTGATTGGGCGCGTTTAACCTCGCCTCACGGTAGCATGACCGCTCCTGTGGCGCCGATGGCTGCGCTCAATTGCAACACGGTCTGGACTTGGAATGCCATCGGCAAGCGCAAAGGCGCCTGGGCGCTGTCGAGCGACGCGCCCGAGGCCAATAAAGGCTTTCTGCTCAATCACCTGATTCACGAATTATTGCCGCCTAAGGGCGATGGTCTTCGTTGGGCGAATTCCGATCCGGTGACGGGACAGGCAGCATGGTTCGATCTTAAGGTACGGATCGAGCGAATTCCGGGCGATGCGGGCCCAGATCCGGATTTCGACCCATTGGGTTCGCCTGTTGGAAAAGGGCCGGTAGAACTCGCCTGGGAGGTTGGTAATGACTGATCTGCCTCAAAACACCGGACAAAAGCTTGGCCTGGTCATCGATCTGGATACCTGCGTCGGCTGCCATGCCTGCGTCGTTGCCTGCAAGGGCTGGAACACGGAGAACTACGGAGCGCCACTGAGCGATCAGGATCCCTATGGCGCGGACCCGTCGGGAACCTTCCTCAACCGGGTACACAGTTTCGAAGCCTATTTCGATGATGCGCCCGCACAGATCATTCACTTTCCGCGTTCGTGTCTCCATTGTGAAGACGCCCCCTGCGTGACCGTGTGCCCGACAGGCGCAAGTTATAAACGGGAAGAAGATGGTATCGTTCTCGTCAATGAAGCCGATTGCATGGGCTGCGGACTATGCGCCTGGGCCTGCCCCTATGGGGCTCGCGAAATGGATGCAAAAGCAGGTGTGATGAAGAAATGCACTCTTTGTGTCGATCGCATCTACAATGAAAATTTGCAGGAGGTGGACCGGGTGCCTGCCTGCGTCCGCACCTGTCCGGCGGGCGCCCGACATTTCGGAGATCTTGGAGACCCGGAAAGCGATGTCAGCAAACTGGTTTCGGAAAGAGGCGGCGTCGATTTGATGCCCGAACAGCAAACCCGACCGGTCAACAAGTATCTGCCGCCGCGCCCGAAAGACAGTAAGGCCGTGATGCACGGCGATTCTCAACTGGAACCCGTCGCGACCGAAGCGACAGGCTTGATTGCATGGGTCGACCGCATGTTGGAGAAACTGCCGTGAACCCAGCACCGTCCGTCATTCTTTTTACCGTCGCCTCGGGCGCAGGGTTTGGCATGCTCGCAATGCTTGGGGCGGGTATGCCGTCGCCCACCGGATGGGCCGCATTTTTGCTTTTCAGTCTTGCCTATCTTCTGGCAGTTGGCGGTCTCGCGGCCTCGGCCTTTCACCTCGCCAATCCGAAGAACGCCGTAAAGGCATTCAGCCAATGGCGCAGTTCCTGGCTATCCAGGGAAGCGATCCTGGCAATTGCCGCGCTTTTGGTGAGTGCCGTGAATGCTTTCTCATCGGTGTTCTTCGAGACCGTGCTGCCGGTATTCGGTTGGGTGGGCAGTCTGCTGTCGATTGGCACTGTGCTGGCGACGGGGATGATCTATGCGCAGCTGCGCGCAGTTCCGCGCTGGAATTCCCCGCTGACACCGGCGCTTTTCCTGGCGGCCTCGCTCTCGGCAGGTGCCTTGCTGACGGGCCAGCCGATCTTTGCCGTATTCGGACTTCTGATGTATGCGGCACTGCAACTGGCGGTCTGGGTTCATGGCGATGAGGCTTTCCCAAGAAGCGGGTCGACTTCTTCAACCGCGACCGGGATCGAGGCTGAACATGTCAGTCTCTTCGAAGCGCCGCATACGGGCAGCAATTATCTATTGAAGGAAATGGTTTTCCGGATTGGCCGAAAACACGCTAGCCGCTTGCGGGTGATCGCGCTATCGGCAGCAATCGCTATTCCTTTGATCATTTTGTTCATTTCCACCAGCCTGCCCGCGTTGTTCCTCGCCGGCATTGTTCATCTGTGTGGCATGGTGGTAGCCCGGTGGCTCTTCTTTGCCGAGGCCGAACATGTAGTCGGGCTGTACTATGGAAGAAATGCCTGAAGTTCGATGTTCTAGTGTGCCGAGGGTGCCGGCAAGCCCTCGATCAGCACATTGACGCAGGCGGGCTTGCCGCTATTGATGGCGCGATCAATCGCCGGTGTCAGATCTGCAGTCGTCGTTACATACTCGCCGTGCCCGCCCAGGGCCTCGGCTACGAGATCGTAGCGTGCGGCCCCGAGCTCGCAGCCATGTAGTCTCGCAGTGCCGTAGTTCCGAAGCTGGATCTGGTATTCTGCATTCCAACGCTGATCATTGCCGACGATAATGACAAATGGCAGTTTCTCGCGCACCGCCGTTTCGAACTCCGCTAGATGAAATCCGATCGATCCATCGCCGGATAGCGCGATTACCTGTGAGTCGGGAAAACCGGTCTTCGCTCCTGCGGCATAAGGCAGGCCGCCGCCGATCGCTCCCGAAACGCCATTGATGACCCGTCTGCCGCAGCGCACCAGAGCCTGAGCCCATTGACCGATTTCGCCGCCGTCGGAAATGAAAATAGGGTCTTTAACGGACGCCACGCTATCAGCGATTGCGTGACAGAGATCGATTGAACTGATTGCGCCGTTTTCTGCGGGACTGACCGGACAGACAGGCACGGTCAAACCGGCCACATGCTCCTGCCAGCCGGTCCGATCCTGATGAACCGCGGCTTGCAACAACGCCTTGGCCATTTGCCCCGGATTCGAATTAACGCCCGCAATAAGCCGATCATCGAGATTCCGTTTCGCACGCTCCAGCTCATCGGTATCGCTGTCGACCACGATCCAGCCGGCATTTCCCGCACCGAACCCTGTGGTGAAATCGATCTTCTTGCCGAGCGTAACAATAAGGTCTGCCGCTTCCACAGCATCGCGAAGGCGGCCGAGCGAAGGGTCGTTCAGCCCGCGAGGGCTTTCCATAGCCAGCACCGGCGCACCGGTCGCGATGCGAAGCTTTTCCTGAAGGCCAGGTGCACGCGTCGCGTTGAAGCGTGGACCGAGCAGTATCAGTGGCTTTTGCGATTGAATGAGTTGTTCGGCCAAAGTGACGAGGGACTGCTCCGAAGCTTCTTTTCGCTTCGGCGAAGACCAGTCGCCCTCCGGCACGTCAATTGCGCCGGCATCCGCATTTAAGACATCGAAAGGCAGAGACAGGTGCACTGGTCCCGGTCGGTCCGAGAGCGCTTTGCGGATTGCTTCCGCTGTCATTCTGCCAAGCTCTTGGACAGACAAGACGCGGTCGGAGTCCTTCGTCACCGCCCGCGTAATGGCCGGCTGACATATCTCCTGGAACGCGCCTTTGCCATCCTGCCCGACAGGGCTGTCACCCGAAAGAAGGAGTAAAGGTGTTTCAGACGCACTCGCGGAAAGAAGCGCGCCTGGCGTATTCGCCAGCCCTCCGCCTGCGGTCACCAGAGCCACACCGATCTTGCCGGTCAATTGCGCATATGCCTCCGCCATGAAAACCGCTGCTGCTTCATGGCGAGTATGCGTGATCGAAATGCCGGTATCCATGCAGGCATCGAAAATCGGCATGATCTGATTGCCGGAAAGGCCAAAGATGCGATCGACACATGCTGCTTTCAGCGTCGATACAAGCAAGTCTGCGCCGCGCATCAGGAGTCATCTCCGGCGTTTCCGACCAATCGACGATTGCGGGTATTGGACATGGCGAGGCGGACGATTGCAATGACGGTGAGAGCCGTTGCCGCCCAGAAAAACCATGTAATGGGGCCGCGGAAGAGAATGGTCCAGTTACTGCCGGACATCAGCATGGCCTGTCGAAAATTGTCTTCAAGTAGCGGGCCCAGGATGAAGGCGATAAGAAATGGCGCGGCGGGAATATGGTAGCGCATCATGAAATACCCGACCCAACCCATCACGAACATTACGCCGACATCGAAGATATTGTTGTTCACGGCATAAACACCGTAAATGCAGAGCACGAGAACCGCCGGCATGAGAATCCGCTTGGGAATATCGGCCACATATTTGAAACCGCGGATCGCCGCGCTTCCGATGAAAAACAGAAAGATCGAACTGACGATCAGCCCGATGAAGAGTCCGTAGATGATGTCCACATTGAGCACAAACATCATCGGCCCGGGTTGCAATCCATGGATCATGAAAGCACCGATGATGATAGCCGTGATCACGTCGCCCGGCACGCCAAGGGCCAGCAGCGGAATGAGGGTTGCGCCCGCGACGCCGTTGTTCCCGGCTTCCGATGCCGCGACGCCCTCGACCTCGCCCTTGCCGAAATTTAACTTGTTGGGCGAATTCCGCCGAGCTTCAGAATAACTCAGAAAAGCTGACGGGGCGGCGCCGATTCCGGGGATCGATCCCATGAAAACACCGATCAGGCTGCCGCGTACGATCGATTTGAAACATCTCCGGTAATCGGCGAAGGTGACCCACTCGTTCCCAAGGGAACGTGCCTTGCCAAGATGGGCAGTGGGATGCCAGGCCATGGCGAGCACTTCGGGAATTGCGAAAAGACCGATCAGGACTGCAATGAAATTCAGCCCGCCCATCAGATTCGGATCGCCGAAGGTAAAGCGGTTGGTGCCGTAGACGAGATCGAGCCCGACCGTGGCCAGCAATAGTCCAAGCATGGCTGAAAGAGCGCCCCGCAAGAGACTGTCGCCCGATACGCCGGCAATGATGGTGAGCGAAAACAGGATCAGCGTGAAGAATTCCGGCGGCCCAAAACTGAGCGCGAACGAAGCAAGCCACCCGGCAAAGACGATGAGTGAAAGATTGGAGATGACGTCGGCTGTGCAGGAGGCCCATAGCGCCATGCCGAGCGCGCGGCCCGCTTCACCCTTTTCTGCCATCGGGTAGCCGTCGAGGATGGTGGCAGAAGAGGCCGGCGTGCCCGGGGTCTTGATCAGAATCGCCGGAATGGAGCCGCCAAAAATACCCCCCTTGTAAACGCCGAGCAGCAGCAGGATTCCGGTGATTGGCTGCATTGAAAAAGTAAAGGGCAGGGTCAGCGCGACAGCCATCGTTGCGGACATGCCCGGGATGGCGCCGCCGATCACCCCAATCGCCACCCCAACCGCCAGCGCCAGAAACGCTTCGATATGGCCGACCACGGAAAGGCCTGCCATCAGGCTGTCGGTAAAGCTCATGGCAATCTCACGAAATGGCCCTGCGGGATCGCAACGCCTGCGACATGGGCAAAGAAGGCGTAAAGCACCAGCGGCACAATGACGGCGCAAATCACGGCTGCAACCGGGTGGCGGGTCCTGTACAGGAATGCCATCGCAACGAAGCACAGCATGCAGGTCCAGACCATTCCGAGCCTTGGCAGAAGCAGCATTGTAGCAACCATGATTATGGCGGCCCCAACCAGGCGAAGCCATGCGTTTTGGGGATCTTCGATTGGCTCGTTCAACGGTTCATCGGTTTCGGGTTCCCGGAAACCGGCGGCGATAAGCGCTAAGCCGACAAGGGCCGTAATCGTGCCCAGCGTGTAGGGCCAGAACAGCGGCGATAAAATGATATTGGAAACATTGCTGGGTGCGGAAACCCAGGTGGGGATCGCTGCCAGAACCAGAAAAACCGCTGCAATGCATGCGCCGATGCCAAGTTGCAATTGGATGCTGCGATTCGTCAAATTCCCCTCCCAGAATGCGCCGCCGGACCTTGAGGGCCCGGCGACGTTTGGTTCTCAACGAACGCGGTGTTTATCCTTCGATGCGCATACCCAATTCGTCAACCAGTGCGCGGAAGGTTTCATACTGCTGCTGAATGAAGGCATTTGCCTCTTCCGGGTTCATCAGCTGAATGATCGACCCCCTCGCGGTCATCTGCTCGAGGAATTTCTCATCGGCAGTCGCTTCGGCCATCCATTCCCCCCACTTGGCGGCAACATCATCCGGAAGGCCATCTGGACCGGCGATGCCCGTCCAGCCGACCAGCTGATTGAGTGCAGGTTTGCCGAGGTCGTTCGCGGTTGGTGCATCAAAGCCCACGACCGGTTCTTTGGTCGTGACCATCAAGACTTTCAGCTGGTCATTGGCAACGAAACTCGCCAAAGCCGAAGAGTTGGTGCAGATAAACGTTGCAGTACCGTTCAGCACGGCAGTTGCCGCCGCGCCGCCGCCCTTGAGCGGAATATGGGTCGCTTGCGTCAGCGGATCTTCGATGCCGAACTGACGAAGTACCATCGCACCAGCCAGATGCAGCAGTGAGCCGACACCGGAGGAGCTGTAGCTTACGCCGCCCTCTTTCACCTTGGCGATCAGATCGTCCATGCTCTCGATACCCGAGGACGGATTGACTGCGCAGGCAACTGGGTTGATCTCGTAGACCGTCACGAACCGGAAATCGTCAAGCGTATAGGGCAGGGTTGCCTTCATCGCCGGATTGACTGTGTGCGAGCCGACGCGGGCAAACAGCATGGTATACCCATCCGGCTGCGCGTTCTGAACAGCAACCGATCCGGTCGCGCCGCCTGCGCCCGTGATATTCGACATGACCAGCGGCTGGCCCACTGCCTCGCCGAGTGGTTCGGCGATCGTCCGGGCAGAAATATCCGTTGCGCCGCCGGCGCCGTATGGAATGACCATATTGATCGGACGTTCCGGATATTCGGCGAATGCCGAAACCGTTGTGAGTCCGAGCGCCACGGCGCTGGCCGTCAGAATCTTTTTCAACTGCATGCTACTCCTCCCTTTGGTGAAACCGAAATACCCGGATGGCCAACTTCCTCCTCAGGCCATCTGGACATGCTTCCGTATACCTTTAAGGTCAGCTTAATCAAAGCAAGAAAGCATTACAATGTCCGTTACGAACGCTAACGTTATCTCTTTTCGGCGATGAGTATCCGCCTGCTCAAGACGCTCATTGCCGTCGATGATCACAAGACCTTCAGCGCGGCCGCCGATGCGGTTCACGTAACCCATGCGGCTGTCAGTCAGCAGATGCGCGCGCTTGAAGAGGAATGGTCCATCCAACTCTTCGATCGTTCCAAGCGTCCTCCGGAACTGACGCCAACCGGGCGGGCGATTGTTGCGAAAGCGAGAGAAGTGGTGCGCGCCTATGATAATATCGTACCTTCCGTAATCGGGGAGCGGCGGATTGAAGGTGAAGTAACGCTGGGTGCCTTGCCGACAACGCTGACCGGGCTTGCTCCGCTGGCGATCTCGCTGTTGAAACGCGAACAGGCTGCCCTGCACGTGCAGGTATTTCCAGGTCTGACGGATTCGCTGATAGCCCAGGTCGTGCGCGGCACCCTTGACGCGGCGATCGTCACAAGGCCGTTGACGGTTCCCGCCGAAATCGAGTGCCGCCCGATCGCGCTCGAACCGCTCCAGCTTGTAGCCTCCCTTGCGACAACAAGCGCGGATCCGCTTCACCTTCTGGCGACGGAGCCCTTCATCCGCTTCAAGCGAGATGCCGTTGTCGGTCAGATGATCGAGGCCTGGCTCCAGCAGAAAAAGATCCGTGTGAAGGAAAGCATGGAGCTCGAGGGGCTTGAAGCGATTTCCAGCATGGTATTCGCAAATCTAGGTGTGTCCATCGTTCCAAGCCGCTGTGTCGCAGCATTCAGTCCATTGCCTCTCAAGCGTCTCTCCCTC
>JAHEHW010000245.1 GCA_024639745.1 Salaquimonas sp.
CGAAGCGCTGAAAGACGCCGCCGGTGCCGGTGAGTCTCACTCGCCGTGGCATGTTGCGCCCCGATAACAATTCCAATTGCGCGATCTGAGGATAGACCAGCAGGCCGACCGCTGTTGAGAAGGCTGGCCCCTTGGCAGCATCAGGCATTCCTTTGATGCCCATGGGTCGCCCCACCCGGACATGCTTCGACATGATCCGTCTTGCCAATTCTCCGACACCCGTGAGCTGGCTTGCGCCGCCGGTAAGAACGATCCGTTTGCCAACTGCATCCGCGAAACCGGAACGCGCAAGCCGGTCGCGAATAAGCTCCAGCGTCTCCTCGACCCGGGGCCGAATGATCCGCGTCAGATGTCCTTTTGGAATATGCTTCAGGCCGCCAGGGTCATCCTGATCCATCGAATTCACGGAGATCATGTCCTCGCTGTCATTCGACCCGGCGAGCACTGATCCATGCAGGACCTTAAATCGTTCCGCGTCTTCCAACCGTGTCGAAAGACCTCTGGCAAGATCCATGGTCACATGATGCCCCCCGACCGCGATTGCGTCGCTGTAAATGAATCGGCCGTTCAGGAAAATCGACAGGGTTGTCGTACCGCCACCCATGTCGATGCAAGCGGAACCCATCTCGGTTTCATCGTCTACCAGCGCGGCGAGCCCCGAGGCATACGGCGTCGCAACCATTGCTTCGATGGAAAGATGTGCCCGGTTGATGCAAAGTTCCAAATTCCGCAGAGGCGGATTTTCAGCGGTCAGTACATGCAGATCGACCCCGAGCAACTCGCCGACCATGCCACATGGATCAAGAATACCGTCTTCGCCATCGAGCCGATACCCGATCGGCAGCGAATGAACGACCGAACGTTCCGGCGCAAGCGCATGCTGAGCCCCTGCGTGCAGAACCTTTGCGATATCGGCTTGCGTAATCTCATGCCCGCCAATCTCAACATCCGCCGAGAAATCTTCGCTGACGAGGCGGCCGGCCGAAACATTGACGATGAGCGACTCCACTGTGACGCCAGCCATGCGTTCAGCCGCGTCGACGGCAGAACGAATTGCCTGCTCGGCTCCGTCCAGATCGGTGACAACGCCGGATTTGATCCCCCGGGAACGCTGATGTCCGATGCCTAGCACCTCGATCCGATGCGTGCGGCCCGGCAGCACGCCACTCTCTTCGCGCGGTGTCAGGCGAGCGATCAGGCAGCAGATCTTAGACGTGCCGACGTCGAGCACGGTGATGACGGAAGGCCGCTTCATAGAAAGAGGTCGCATCGCGGGAATGAACCCATTATTCTGGAGCAAGCTCATATCGCCCGCTCCTTGCCGGCTGACCTGATCTGCTTTACTTGCTCTTCGCGCTGGGCGCTCACGGTCTCTACCGCGTTTGGACCGAGGGCCACGACAACCCTGTCGGCGAGCCTCATGTCGATCCGCTCAATATCCCGCTCCAACAGCCCCGTATCCGTCTCAAGTTTGGCAAGGTGGCGGAGGGCAGCCCCGGCGTTTTCCTCGGGCAGCATCACGACCAGACCATCGCGCAGTTCGATATCCCAGCGGCGTTCGCCGACGCGCACAAAACCCTTGATCTGATCCCCGAAAAGTCCGAGCTGGCGCACTTGGGAAATCATCTTCGCAGCTTCGGGCGCTGCACCTTTTCCAACGACCAGCGGCAAGTCGCTTCTGCGACCATCAAATTGGTCGAGAATTCCGCCATCGCGGCCGACCAGCCAAAGACCGTCCTCGTTCTGCCAAACCGCGAAAGGCTGATGCTCGGTAACAGCTATCTCGAGGCGATTCGGGTAAACTTTTGAAACAGCGGCATCTGCGATCCACGGATGCGCGAGCAGGCTGTCGCGCGCGGTATCGACATCATAAAACAGGGTGGCCTCGCCATGCTGTTCGCGGATTAACTCAACGACCTCAATCTCGGAAACCTCGCGATTTCCCAATACGTCATAATAGGAAACGGCTATTCCGAGCGATGGTGCAATGCGGGATGTGAAGCTTTCACTGCCTGTCGAATGCACAAGGACACCAAGCGCGGTCAGACCCGCAAATCCAGCTGCAAATACGAAGAGATCGCGGCGCGTTACGGTAACGCCACCGCCCAGTAGGCGGCGAAGCCTGCGCGCGGTTTTGCGCAGCGGTCGCGGCAATACGATGCGGTGGGCCATGATGGCCGAAACCGCCCTCCCTGCTCCGTTTCTGCTACCGGCGATTCCGCCTACCTGTTGCAACTCGCGTCCTCCACCATCCAGGAGACCAATTCTTCAAAGTCGTGCCCAGCATACGCGGCAATCTCAGGAACAAGGGAAGTTGGCGTCATGCCTGGCTGGGTGTTTACTTCCAGCCAGATCAACTCACCCGTCCCCATTGGCCCGTCATCCAATCTAAAATCGGATCGGGTAACTCCGCGGCAGCCGAGAGCCTCGTGCGCCTTGAGCGACAGTGTCAGGATGTTTTGGTAAATATTTGGTTTAATTTTTGCAGGGCATTGGTGTTTTGAACCGCCCTTCACATATTTCGCATCGAAATCGTAGAAACTGTGGCCTTCCGGAATGATTTCAGTCACGCCAAGCGCCACATTTCCCATGACGGCACAGGTAAGTTCGCGTCCGGGAATGAATCTTTCGACCATGATTCGGTCGCCATAAGGCCAATCATCCGCGCAAAGCTGCTGCGGTGGTTTGGACTGTTCCTCGCGCACGATCAGCACCCCGAACGACGATCCTTCGTTGATCGGCTTGATCACGTAAGGCGGGGTCATGGGATGTTTCTCGCCCGCTTCGAAACGATTCATGATCATGTCCGAGGCAACGGGGATTCCATAACGTCGCGCAACCAGCTTGGCCTTCACCTTGTCCATGGCCAGCGCCGACGCCAGGACACCGGAATGCGTATAGGGTATCTGGAGAAGTTCAAGGACACCCTGTATCCCGCCGTCTTCGCCGAAAGGACCGTGCAGCCCATTGAAGACGACGTTGGGCTTCAGTTCCTTGAGAACCTCGACGATACCTCGATCCATATCGACACGGCTTACCCTGTAGCCCGCTCTTTCGAGGGCGTCGGCACATTCTTGGCCAGTGGACAAAGAAACCTCCCGTTCGGGAGCCCATCCACCCATCAACACAACCACATGCTTTGCAGCCATCAGATGTCCCCGTCTCGCTTGATTCCAACCCCGGAATCAGAATCCACCCGTCATCGGAGTCGCCTCCAACCGGATGAAGTTTTTCTTCCCTGTCTGATTACTGCCCCCGGCTTGGTACCGGTGTTGCGGTTTCGCATGAAATCCGGGGATCCACAAGAACGACCACCCTGTACGCATTCAGCCGGCGCTGGGAACAACCTTTCCTGGTGCAAATCGCCCCAAACGCTTGATTTCCCAATCTAACTGAATTCCCGAATTTTCCAAGACCTTTTCGCGAACCGTTTCGCCCAGCATTTCGAGGTCGTAGGCCGTTGCGTCATCGATATTGATCATGAAATTGCAATGCATTGGGCTCATTTGCGCGCCGCCAACGCGATAACCCCGCATTCCAGCTTCATCGATCAGTTTCCAGGCGGAATGGCCGGGAGGGTTCTTGAAGGTGGAGCCGCCCGTCTTTTCCTTAACCGGTTGCACCATTTCGCGATGATGATGAACCTCGTCCATTGCCGCCTTGATTGTCGTGCGGTCTTGTGGCTCGCCTTCGAACAGAGTCGAGGTAAACACTAGATCGCTGCCGGCAGCGCTGTGACGATAGGAATACCCCATCTCGGCATGGGTAAGGACATGCTGATTCCCCAGCCGGTCTACGGCCGTCACCTCGATCACCCGCTGCGTTGTTTCACTGCCGTTGGCGCCGGCATTCATGCGCAAGGCGCCGCCAATACCGCCCGGTATGCCGTGATAGAAAGCAAAGCCCCCTATCCCGGCTTCAAGCGCGGCGGCTGCCAGTTTCTTGTCGAGGACTGCCGCCCCCGCTCGCAACCTGCTTTCGGAAACCTGTTCTATTTGCCCGAATCCCCTGGCCGAAAGACGGATCACGACGCCTTCGATCCCACCGTCACGGACAAGAAGATTCGAGCCGACGCCGATAACGGTTACGGGCACCTCTTCGGGCAACAGG
>JAHEHW010000246.1 GCA_024639745.1 Salaquimonas sp.
ACCAACCAGATCCAACCAGTTCCGTGCGTGATATGTCCGCGAATTCGATATATCCGTAAAACACAGCTGTAATAAGCGCTGCCATGACTGGCAGGACCCAGGAACTATCGATACGGTTGCTGAGGGCCCACATCAAAAAGCCGGCAAAAACACTAATGCCGAGTTTCAGTACGTTATCTTCATTGGCTAAGAGTCTGATTCAAAATTCATGAACAGCTTTTGCTTGCTTTGCGACATGACGCATTGCGCGTCGTATTGATGCGATGAGCAGCCAGCTTTCGGAAGAGCCGATAGTTTCCTCCCAATCCTTTGCCAGCCTCCTGCAACGTCCCAGCCAGGCAAAGGTTCGCTCGACCACCCACCGTCTTGCGATGACGACAAAGCCGGTTGCCTGATTTGGCCGCCGGACGATTTCAATTGTCGGGCTCGGCTCCATATTCAGCAGGGCACAGGCTACCTTGTCTCCGGCATAGCCTCCATCGGCAAAGAAGTGTGTGACCGTCGGAAAGCTGTGCACCGCATCCGCGATGATATCCTTTGCCTTGTCGCGGTCCTGAAGGTCGGCACCATGGACTTCCGCAGCAAGCAAATTACCTTGCGTATCAACGGTTATATGGCGTTTGCGCCCCTTGATCTTCTTGCCCGCGTCATAGCCGGATATGCCTCCGCTCTCGGTGGTCTTGACCGATTGACTGTCGATGATCGCTGCTGTTGGTTCTGCATTGCTGCCCAATGCAACCCGGCTGGCAACGCTCAATAATTCATTGATGACGATAAAGGTGCCATCGTCACGGAAACGATAAAAATAGTAACGTACCGTAGAGACTGGCGGGAAGTCCTTGGGCAACAGCCGCCATTGGCATCCGGTCGTCGCGATATACTGGATTGCATCCCAAACAGCGCGCATATCGACCGTGCGGGGACGGCCAACCGCAGTGCGGATATCCACAATCGGCGCAATCAATTTCCACTCCTCATCACGGCAATCGCTTGCATAGCGAAGATCGCTTCGGTCATGATCAAGGCGAGTGATTTCGGTCCAGGGCATACTCATTCTCCGATTCAGCAAATCAGAGACATGATAACCAACTGAAATCACTCGCTATAATTTCCAATCAGGCTCTAAGAACGCGTGTTGTGCCGCCTAATTCGATCGGGTCACAGCGTTTACGGTTAATTTCTTCTTCACTCTTTGTTAACCACAAACTTTAACCCACTACTTCTTCAGTCTTTCAGCTCCCGTATGCTGACATAGAGATCCAACGCTTCAGGGTTGGCCAGGGCTTCCTTATTCTTGACCTCACGGCCATGAACAACGTCGCGAACGGCAAGCTCGGTGATCTTGCCAGATTTGGTTCTCGGGATATCCGAAACCTCAATCACCTTCGCCGGCACATGCCGCGGCGAGGCGCCGGTGCGGATCTTACTCTTGATCTTCGAGACCAGATCTTCGGTTAGCTCCACCCCTTCGGAGAGACGCACGAACAATATGACGCGAACATCGCCTTCCCAATCCTGGCCGATGCAAATCGCCTCAACAACCTCATCGAGCCGCTCGACCTGATTGTAGATCTCGGCGGTGCCGATACGGACCCCTTGCGGATTGAGCGTCGCATCGGAACGACCGTGGATGATCATGCCGCCATTTTCGGTCCATTCAGCAAAATCCCCGTGACACCAGACCCCTTCGAACCGCTCGAAATAGGCGGCGTGATATTTCTCGTCATTGGGATCGTTCCAGAATCCCACCGGCATGGAGGGAAACGGCTTAGTGCAGACGAGCTCGCCTTTCTGGCCGACGACAGGGTTTCCGTCTTCATCCCAAACCTCGACAGCCATACCAAGCATCGGCCCCTGGATCTCTCCGATGCAGACCGGCCTTGACGGAATACCGCCGACGAAACAGGCCACGATGTCAGTGCCGCCGGAAATGGAGGCGAGGTGAAGGTCGGATTTGATACCGTCATAAACGAAGCGGAAATTTTCCGGCGCCAGCGGTGAACCGGTGCTGGCCATCATTCGCAATTCGGACAAGTCGTGGCTATCTGCCGGACGCAAACCGGCATTCCTGACGGCGTCTATATACTTGGCAGAAGTGCCAAAAAAGGTGAACCGCTCTTCGCTAGCATAATCGAACAGGACTTCGCCACCGGGAGCAAAGGGCGAGCCATCGTAAAGCATCAGGGTTGCGCCTGACGCCAGAACAGTGACAAGCCAATTCCACATCATCCATCCACAAGTCGTGAAATAAAAGACGCGGTCGCCCTCTTCTATGCCGCAGTGCACCTGCTGTTCCTTGAGATGCTGAATCAGCGTGCCGCCCTGCGAGTGAACGATACATTTCGGGATACCCGTCGTTCCCGAGGAAAATAGTATGTATAGGGGATGCGAAAAAGGCAGGCGCTCAAAATGCAGAGCTTTCGGGGAATAGGATGCAGTAGCAGCGTCCCAGTCATACCCGTTTTCGATCTTACTGGCGACGTCGACCGCCCCACCGAGGTAATCGACTACTACCACCCGCTCCAGCGTCGGAAGCTTCGCGGTGATTGCCTGCAGTTTTTCGCGGACATCGATTTGCTTTCCGCTGTACCAATACCCATCGCAAGCAATTAGCATTTTCGGTTCGATCTGCCCGAACCGGTCAAGAACGCCGCCCTCACCGAAATCCGGAGAGCAGGAAGACCACACAGCGCCAAGCGATGTGGCGGCGAGCATGCCGATCACCGTTTCCGGCATATTTGGCATCATAGCCGCGACGCGATCGCCGGTACCGATGCCGGCATCCATCAAGAATTGCTGCATGCGGGAAACCGCATTGCGCAGGTCATCCCATGAATACTTGTCGGCAGCCTTGTCCTCGCCGCGAAAGACGATGGCCTCGTCAATGCCCTGTTTCTTCAGAAGGTTCTCAGCGAAATTGAGACGACTTTCGGGAAAGAATCTCGCTCCGGGCATTGCCATCTGGTCGCTGGTTACAGGGCAACCCTTGTCGCCAACAATTCCGGTGAAATCCCAGACAAGATTCCAGAAACCTTCAGTGTCCTCTACCGACCAGGCGTGCAGAGCCTCGAAAGTATTCAGGTCAGCGCTGGCAATTTCCGATGCCGAGCGGTAAAAACGTCCCCAGGGTTTTTGCGCGAGTGCGTCTAAATCAGGCTGCCATAGAATGGTACCGGTTTGCATGATTTGCATCCGAGTGATTGACTTGATTGTTCCTACTGATTAACGGCTCTAGATGGTGCTGTCACCCTGCTGAGTGTGGAAAACCAAGATTGGCCGCACGACCCGCTACCTTCGAAAAAAGAGCATCGACGATCCGGGTTTGTATCAGCGGGTGTTTCATGAAACCCTGCGGTTAATCAAGGGCAACGGAATTTGCGTAGATCTGTGAAAAAACTGCTGATTGCCGGGCTTTGCCTTGTGGCTGTGCTTGTGGCAGGATTCCTAGCGGTACCGAGCATTATTTCAAGTGAGGCGGTCCGGACCAGCCTTCTCGAGCGCGGACGGGAAATAACCGGACGCAAAATGCGGTTTTCCGGCGATCCGAGAATCCTGTTTAAGCCGTTTCTCGGTATCGAGATTAACGATGTCATTGTTGCCGATGCCTCATCTGACGACATCGCAGAACCATTACTAGAGATGCCGAAGCTTGTCGCGGAGATCAGTTTCGCCAATCTGTTGCGTGGCCAGATACGCATCAACGATTTTCAGTTTATCAGGCCCAGATTTCACCTCAGTATACTTCCCAGCGGCAAGACCAACTGGTCGTTTGCCGAGGGTCAGGTCTGGAAAACGCTCGAAGAAGGCCGGATACTAAGAGATGAGACTCCGACGGGCTCGGAGCCTGAAATGACGCGTTTGACCAATGTGCCACTCGGAACATTTTCCGTCAGCGACGGCATGGTTTTTTACCGCAATGCCGAGACGGGACGCGAAGAAAGCATCACCAATTTCAATGGTAGGCTGGTCTGGCCCGATACCCGGTCCGGCTGGCAGTTCCGCGGCAACGGCATTTGGCGCGGCGATGTGTTCACGATCGAAAACAGCATCGACAGACCAATCATGCTGATGGCCGGCGGCGGATCGCCGATGGACGTGACCATAGGCTC